>NZ_KV838105.1:0-12181 GCF_001838645.1 Neisseria sp. HMSC70E02
TTTATGAGTGTCCAAGATTTGGGGGCCAGTTCAACCTTGAAATCGGGTTTCAGACGACCTTTTTACATCAGCCTATTGCTTATGGCACGACATCGCAAGACTTCGCTTTTTCGTGCTTAGGCGCGTTGACGAAATCTTTGCAGTCCGCCAGCAGCTTGGGCAAAAGCGGTTGGAATACGGGATGGCTGCGCAGCTTGCCCGCGTAAAACGACATCATGTACGGATAATAATACTGCATCGCCTGCATCCATTTCGCGCCCTCTTCCTTCTTGCCTTGCCGGTAGAGATACAGCGCCACCTGATAAGCGTTGGAATACGGGCGGTAAGACAAGGAATCGATCGCCGCCTTCTCCGCCCAAGGTTTGACCTGCATATCAGTCGGCTCGGCACGGCGGGTCAGGCTGAGGTCGGCATAATAAGCCAGCATCGGGCTGGTTTCGGAAATATGGCGCAAACCGTTAATCTTCCGCCCCGCCATCTCCGTACTTTCATTTTTCGGAATCCGGCTGTAATCGACCAAATTGGTATATGTCCAGCCCATATGCAGCAGCCCGCCGATAATCAGCAGCGTAGCAAGCCCGCCCGCCCAATTGCGGCCGCGCATCCAAGCGAGGTCGTCTGAAACGTCTTCATAACGTGCCGGCGCGAGTGCGAACATCAACACAAACGGCGTCAGGAAATAGATATACCACAATGGGTACTCCAGCATACTGTGGCACATACTGACGGCAACCATAGACAGCAGCAGCAGCGAAGCCGGATGGTAAGGACGCACCAACATCCGCCACAACCCCGCAAGCATCGTCAGGGCAACTAATACCGTACCGACCAGCCCGACTTCGGAGAGCAGTTGTAAAACAATATTGTGCGAATGGGTAAACAACACGCCTAAGATATTATTCGGGAAATACTGCTGCTCCGCATTAATCCAGAAAGTCTGTTGGGCAAAGCTGTTCCAGCCGTGTCCGAACCAAGGTGCGGACAAAAAGGCAGTCCAGGCCTTACGCCATTCAATCTGACGCATCGAGCCTTCAAAACCGCTGTTTCCGGCGCGTTCAACCGCCGTTTCATATTGACCGTTGCCCAGCAGCTCCAAAATCGAACCCATCGCAAATTGAAATACCGCCACCAACGCGACCGTCAGGAAAAATATCCGCACCAGCCTCGCAGAATCCCGTCCCGCACGCCAACGCCACACCGGCAAAATCAACGCCACGCCGGCCACATAGCCCAGAATCGTGCGCGAGTTGACCAAACCCAAGACAGCCGTCATCAGGAAGACCAACAAAAATCCCAACCAGCCCGGCATTTTGCGGGTTGACCACAAATAAGCCGTCGCCAAAACACCCCACATCAAATAATGCCCGAGATGATTGCGCTGCCCAAGCTGACCGCTGACCTCTTTTCCGCTATACACAATCATATTGCGCAGGAATCCAAGATCGTACCAGCCCTTAAACTGTATAAACGCAATCGCAGCCTGCAGCAACGTACCAAACAGCAGCGACCACGCAAACACCGTCACGATGCGCTCCTGCCCGTAAGCCGCCACCCAACCGCGGCAAGCCCATACCGCCAAAGCCAGAATGATAAACGTCCACATCACCATATCGTTCATGCCGACGTAAATCAAATCCATCATCCGCGCCTGAAGCCACCAAAATGCCGCCAAAACCAGCAAACCGACAGCCGCCTTAGGCAGGCGCACGCTCAACAAACCCTTATACGCCGTGACCAACACCAGCATCAGCGCGCCCAGAAGCGAAGCCGCTTCCAGATAAAAACTCGACAACGGACCCACGCGGTAGAAGGACAAAAACGGCGCGGCGCATATCCACAAGAAACAGCACCACAAAGGCAACAAACGTCTGTCCCATTCACTCTTAAGGTCGTCTGAAAAACGCATAAACATTATTTTCCCGCCTTTCTCTGCTGCTTCACAAAAGCCAGGCATGCAACAAAAAACACCAAACACGCCGTCAACGATAAAGCGGCACACACCACCTCGGCAGTACCCGCATTGAACAAACGCATCACCGCCTCGGCAAAATAAATCAAAATCAACATAGAACTATACTGGTAAGTATAAACTTTACCCTTCAAAATACCCGATAACGGCAGGCACAAAGGCAAAGCCTTCAGCGCAAGCCACGAACCGCCGTTGCGCAAAGGCGCAATCCACAGCTCCCACGATAAAGAAAGGATAATCAAGAAAATCAAGCTGCTGCAAGCAGCCAGATAAGGCAAAGAAGATTTATGAGAAGAAGTATTCACGGATAAAGTTCAACAGGCATCGCGCCGAGTGTAAAATGCAGGATTATACCGAAAACCGAAACAGCCGTTGCAGCCCGACCGTTTCAGACGACCTAGGACACTCTCCCCATCCGTCGTATTGCTTTTCAAACTATCCGACGAATCAAAAAGATATCCCGTCAGGCAACCGGACATCCCGAAAAAATCCCCAAACAGGTTGAACCTTCACGCCTGCCCATAATCCTATTGATTTATTCTTTTGGTTCTCTATGAAAACAAACCATATCCTATTTTTCAAAACCGCAATTCTCCGTTTGTCCGCATTAGGCTTGGCATTCACACTTGCCGCGTGTGCCGGCGGCCCATCCACCGGCCCCGTACCCGACGGCTACTACCGCGTCAAACCAGGCGACACCCTCAGCCAAATCGCCAAACGCTACGGACAAAACGTCAACACCTTGGCATCATGGAACAATCTGAACAACGCCTCACAAATCGAAGTCGGACAAGTCTTGCGCGTCCGTAAAAACGCCGCCAACCGCCCCCGTTCCGGCAGTACCGACATCAGCAGCGCCAGAACCGTCGCCCCCGTCAACCGCCTGACCCTGCAATGGCCGGTCGACAACGGCAAAAATTCCATCATCCGTGGCTACGACAACGCGACCAACAAAGGCATCGATATTGGAGGCACACTCGGACAGAGCGTCAAATCCGCAGCAGCCGGAACCGTCCTCTACGTCGGCGAAGAAGTGCGCGGCTACGGCAAACTGATTCTCATCAGCCACAGCGACTTCTCCATCACCGCCTACGCACACAACGACACCATTCTGGTTCAAAAAGACCAAAAAGTCGCAGCAGGCCAGCCGATTGCCACCATGGGCAATAGCGACACAGACGGCGTCAAACTGCATTTCGAAGTCCGCATGAACGGCAAAGCCGTCGACCCGATGCAGTACCTGCCCGGCTGATCCACAGCTTAATAAAACCCAAACCAAGCCGCAGCCCGATTCCGACAAACGGATTACAGGTCGTCTGAAATGCGAAAACGCTTCTGTTTTAAGAGACAGAAGCGTTTTTTACAATTTGGTATTCTCGAGGAGATGCTGATGTGCCTAATGGCTACGCCTTGCCCAATCCCCCTTACTAACCTTTACAGGGAAGATATCCTCAAAACTCAAAACATAGATCAAATTAAAAAACAACATTATCAAAAGGGGTCGTCTGAAACCCTCTATTCAGACGACCCAATTCTATTTATCCCCACCACCCTCAAACAACCATCCATAACGCATTTCCACCATTCATCATCGTTCATTTGTCCTATCTGCCTTTTTGATTTATGTTCAACTGGAAAAGTACACGAATTCGATGCCCATCACGGTAATCTGCCTACCGAGTAAACAACAGCAACCATATAAAAGAGACAATATGACAACCAAGCTATACGAGTCCCTGCAACGGGAAGCCGATGAAATCCTGATGTATGACGAAGACTACAATATCAATGCCCGTTTGGGGCTGACCATATTGATCTACTACACGGGCGGCGGTTCGGTAGCGGGACAACGCAAGACGCTGGAAGCTGCCGAACGCTTTTACTCAAAGTACCATGGGTATTTGAAAATGCATTTCTGGACAGACATGCGCCGTTTTGCACGGCTCAATCCGACCGCATTTCAAAACAAAATAGACCGCACCATTAAAAATGCTGAAGCAGGACGCAGATTAGAATGTGTGCTGACTTCTGATACGGAATATGGTCAAAGGGCTCCGGAATATCAGTTCAAAACCCTATCCTCCCACCCAATAGATGAAAATGGATTGTCTTGCCTTCAAATTACCCTGCCTTTGTCCTTTTTATCGACTACTGCCCAACAGCAGGAATTCGAAGATTGGGTGGAATATGTTTGCAAACAGTTTGATATTTTCCACGGCTATGCCGGACTGACCATCGCCCTCCCTGATTCCTACTATAAATACCAATTTTATGAATATGCTGTTACCAAACGTTATTGGGGAGTAACACCTGATTCAGATTCACCCATAACCCTCCTTTGGTACGAAGGTATAAAATCTATCAGCTGGTACACACTTGTCGGTAAGGCGTTTCAGAATAAACTGAACAGCACGGAAATCCAAAACGTTTTGAACCATTATCGTGATATTACACTGAAGACTTATAACGGCACCATGGTATTCAAAGCAGGAAAATTCCCCGATTTGGGAGATAAAACCAAACCGTTGCCCGTTAATTACCTGATAGTGAATAACCTGATGCGGCCGATACTGACGCAAAAGCTGAACGATTCACTACATACTGCTTTCGGCAACGGTAAAAACCGCTACTCAGCTTCCCAGGGCTATTACTGGCTGCATCGCTGGGATAATGCCAATTTTGAAAACGGGATTTTTGATCCTAAAGGGACGAAGCAGGAACTGATGCCCGTTTACCGTGAGAGACCGTTGGAAGCACCTTATGCCGGGATGTGGATACCCGACGATCTCGAGAATGCGATAGAACGACATTTTGAAGAAGGAGAAGTTTTTCCTGATAGAGGAGAGTATTACAAGTACCTCCAAAACGGCACAACGGAAATTGGGAAAGGCTATTGTATCTGGCGTTTAGTCAAACGGGACGATGGAGGCAGTGTACTGGTGGCTGCAGAGTTTTAATAATCCGATATTGCTGCTCCGGCGTTTCAGACGACCCACGGACTCTGCCCAAACACAACAATTACTTTTAGAAAGGACACATACCATGTTTGATTTAACGTGCAGCTACTTAGACGATGACGATATAGATCACGAAGCCGAAAAGCAGTGGATTTTTAAAACTTTACACAGGTTTGAAAAAGAAGAGGAAATTAAATCTTTATTGAACGATTTTTCAAAATTTTCATCGTTGTATGACGAAGCCGTTGCAGCAGGATTGAAAAAAAGTGCAGTCAACGACTACATCATTATTTCCGCCTCAGCACCAGACGAGGTAACCGGCGCGCTTAAAGAATATCTGAGGAAAACCATTTATGACGCATGGGGCAGAATCGTGTCAAAAAGCCAAATGCTGCGGGATTTCGTCAGTGAATATAAATGGGCGCATTTAGATATGGAAACATTCGACACTATGAATCGGGAGAATTTTTTTAATAATATTGAACTCTAGCAGTATCCGATAGGCGGACAGGAAATTGCAGCGAATCCCAAATGCGTCAAAAGAATGAATATAGGAAACTAAATGAAAAAAATTAATTTCACTATGCATTTCACCGTTATGCAGCATTCCTTCGATCGTGTATTCAAGGATATGTTAGCTTTTCAAAAAGAACATCTCCAAGAGCTATTTGTATGTAACGATACAGTTACGGTAAAACTGTTGACAGAACGTAGAAATATCAAAAACGGTATGGTCAACTTTAAAGACAAAAGCTATCCGGTAATCAAGACCAGTAAAAACTACAATCACAACTATAAAGACAAATATGTCGAGTTTCCTCTGCCTCTTGCCGATCTTGCGCTGATGAAGGATTTTGCACTGACTTCGGAAGAAGTACGGCATGAGCCCGAAATGTTCGACCTGGACTGGCTGAATGTGCCCTATAAGGAATGGCATAAATATGAGGGTGAACATCGTGCAATAGAAAAACGACACGGTTTGTTTAAATTGCGTCCTAGTTTAAATATCGATGGGGATGTTAATTTGGGTCATTACTTTTTGATGAACGAATCCGATATCAGTAAAGCCCTGATAAAAGAATGGATATTCTTTTATTTGGACAAATATCAGGCACATTGTCATTTTCATGGATTGAATCGCTTTTACCCCCCTCCTGTCTGGCCATTTTCCCTTTACAAAAAACGTCTGGCTTTAGAATGGTTTACCTTTCTACCTGCCGAAATCCTACCAGAGGAAGTACCCAGTGCAAACGAGGTTATCTATCTTCCGAATAGAGGCAGTATCATCATTAGCACCGAGCAGCCCTACGACTTTGAGAATCCTGAAATGCGTAAAGTGGCTGCCGCCATCGAACAGGAGCTGCACCATTTAGGATTGCTGCCTATTGTGAATCATGTGGGCATTCCTCAAATTAATGACTTACCTTTTGTTAGTCGTGAGCAACGCCTTAAAAACATGAGTCAGGGAAGCGGGGTGTAGGCAAAGAAAATAATAGGTTTTAACTTTTCAGACGACCCTAGTGGACCGTAGCCGTGGAAGTTGTTTAGACTTTCCTACGCCCTTTTATAGTTGTAAGCTTTGTCAGTAACTGCGCACCGCCGTTGAGAGGAGCGATTCGCGATAGAGGTCGTCTGAAACCTGTGATCAGAAAATCTTAAAAACATATTGAAAGCATCTAAATTTTAGGATTCCATATAGGCTATAGCTTACTAATATAACTTTCTCAGCAATTCCAAAAAATTATCCGCCACTATCCCCACTTCTTCATCAATAGAATCAATATTATGATTGAAAAAACGAATTTTTCCGTCCAAAGATAAAATAATACTATCACCCGAAGGGGTATTCGCAATAGGTAACCCGTATTGCTTAAAATCTGGGTATATATCAATAATAGAGTTAAGCTTATAGTCAGATTTAAAAGACAAAAAATGGTCTATAACTATCTTATTACCCTTTATTCTAACTTTAGATGGAATCCCTCCATTGTGTTTAAGTAAAAATTGAATATAATTTTCATCAATTCGCCAGCCTAAATTATCTTGTAATTGGGCAATCTCATCAGGCTCAGGATTATTTGAATGATGCGCCTTAATTAAATTTTGTAAGGTTTTTTTATCCGGAAAAATTCCGTATTCTCTCATTTGCTGAACGTCAGTTTGATTCAAACCAAATTTTTTAAATTTAATATTCATCTTCAAATTACTCCTATAACCTATTTAGTCAAACCATTTAAATTTTATATTTTATTTCTTTATATTATTCACAATAAAATAGGGATAATATGCAAGATATTTTACAGACAACTTAAAATAGCGATACTATATGTTTGATTTTTTCATTAAAAATCCAATCTCTATAGATGAAATTATAGAATTTCTTGCCTCAGCCTTGGGCTGTTCTTCAAATAAAATTCTAGCAACCACTTTTGAAAAACTTAATGATCCAAGTTTTTCAGAAAATGATTTGAATGAAATATGCTGCCTTTGTATTTATTCTAACGTTAATGGTGATGCTTCTTGGCTTGTGAATTTATATCGGGTTGCAGCAACAGATGATGAAATTAGAGATAAAATTATAGCAGTATCTCAACTCAAACATATTGTCTGTTATATCCCTAATGATGACTTTAATGGATATTTATTGACCGGAGAATCGGAAAATCCAATTCAAGTTTATGAAAATGAAGATATAGAAGAGGAAAATACATATCTATTTAACAAACCAATATCAACCTACTGAATATAAAAAAATTTTTGACTCAAGGATTTAAAACCCAAGGTCGTCTGAAAAATATTTCAGACGGCCTTACCTACACAAAACTCCAATGCAATTTACAATATTGCTTCTAAGATACTGATAATAAATTTGAATTTTATACTTCATAAAGCAAGCCAAAATTCCTTCGATGGCTATGTTAACTATCCAGTCCCATCCATTCCCAAAGACAAAAAAATAAACCCTTACTGTTCTCCAGTAAGGGTTTATTGAAAATCTGGCACGCCCACGGGGATTCGAACCCCGGTTGCTGCCGTGAAAGGGCAGTGTCCTAGGCCTCTAGACGATGGGCGCGTAACCGAGTTGCGAACTATACATAAGCGTTAAAACGCTGTCAACGGGTTGGGCGTTTTTTATGGTCAAACTCGTTTCAGACGACCCTTCTGCGCCTTATCTTTGTATCCGCTTTGCCTGTATAATGCCGCTTTTAATGAAAAGGAAAACAAACCATGTGGTTCAAGCAGATCAGTTTTTATCCGCTCAACAAAGAAAAGCTGCCCGAAGCGGACGTACTTGCCGACAAACTTGCAGAGGCTGAATTTACCCGCTGCCAAGGTTTGGACTGGTCCAGCGAAGGCTTTGCCGCACCGGTTTCGTTCTCTCCCGAACTCGTCTTCCCTGCCGACTTTACTTTGCGCGTCGCCCTGAAAAAAGAAGAAAAAGTCCTGCCTGCCGGCGTCATCCGCGATATTTTGGAAGAGAAGGTGGCGGAAATCCAAAACAATGAAGCCCGCAATGTCGGCCGCAAGGAAAAACAAGAGCTTAAAGAACAGATTACAGACGACCTGCTGCCCCGCGCGTTTACCCGCAGCAGCCGTACTGAAGCGGTGTTCAACACCCGCCACGGCTATCTGCTCGTCAATAACGCGGCTTCCGCCAAAGCGGAAAACATCCTAACCAAGCTGCGCGAAGCCTTGGGCGGTTTGGAAGCTTCGCTGCCGAATACCAAGCAATCGCCCTCTTCCCTGATGACCGAGTGGCTGTTGCAAGGGCATTGCGAAGGCGGTTTTGAATTGGACAGCGATTGCGAACTCAAAGGCGTAGGCGATGTTGTTCCCGTCGTCAAAGTATCCAAACAAGATTTGACCGCCGATGAAGTGGTTCAACACGTCAAAAACGGCAAAACCGTGACCCAGCTCGGCTTGGTGTGGCGCGAACAAATCGCCTTCATCCTCACGCAAGACTTCACGCTCAAGCGCATCCAATACCTCGACGTATTGCAGGAAGAAGCCGAAAGCAACAGCGACGATGCCACCAGCCTTGCCTTCGCCTCGCAAATCCTGATGGCGGAATCCGTCAGCACCATGTTGGAAGAGCTGGTTTCCTATTTGGGCGGCTGGCAAGACTAATTTTTCAGACGACCTTTGCACGATAAAAGGTCGTCTGAAACCTACCTCCGATGGACAACCTTTATGTTTAAACACCTCGCATTCCTGCCGCTTGCCATTATGTTTGCCCTCCCCGCCTCTGCCGCCGTCCTGACTTCCTATCAGGAACCGGGCTGCACCTACGACGGCGATGTCGGCAAAGACGGCAAACCCGCCGGCAAAGGCACATGGAGCTGCCAAGACGGACGCAGCTACACCGGCGCGTTTAAAAACGGCAAATTCGACGGACAAGGCGTTTACACCGTCTCCGCCAACCGCGAAACCTTCATCGAACCGTTCAATTCCAACAGCACCAAGTTCCGCAACATGGTACTGTCGGGCACGTTCAAAAAAGGCCTCGCGCACGGCAAATTCACCGCCTCGCAAAACGGCGAACCCGTCTTCATCATGAAATGCGAAAACGGCATCATTAAAGAAGTGAAACTGCCCAAAACCAAATAACCCCGTCCCGCATTTTCAGACGACCTTCCCGCAGACGTCGTCTGAAAACCGCAAGAAACAAGGAAAACATTATGAGCATCAAGTCCGACAAATGGATACGCCGCATGAGCGAAGAGTTCGGCATGATCGACCCCTTCGAGCCGAACCAAATCAAAGAAGCCAACGGACAGCGCATCATCTCCTACGGCACGTCCAGCTACGGCTACGACATCCGCTGCGCCAACGAATTTAAAATTTTCACCAACATCAACAGCACCATCGTCGATCCCAAAAACTTCGACCCGAAAAACTTCGTCACCGTCGAAGACGACTGCTGCATCATCCCGCCCAATTCCTTCGCACTGGCGCGCACGGTCGAATACTTCCGCATCCCGCGCAACGTCCTGACCGTCTGCTTGGGCAAATCCACCTACGCCCGCTGCGGCATCATCGTCAACGTGACCCCGTTCGAACCGGAATGGGAAGGCTACGTGACCCTCGAATTTTCCAACACCACCCCCCTGCCCGCCAAAATCTATGCCGGCGAAGGCGTGGCGCAAGTCCTCTTCTTCGAGAGCGACGAAATCTGCGAAACTTCCTACAAAGACCGCAACGGCAAATACATGGGACAAACCGGCGTCACCCTGCCGAAAACCTGATGATAGCAAGCCGCCGCCCGTGTTTTACAGACATTGCGGACATTAGGAAAAACGCATCTGACGGTATCGGGTTTGGCGTATCCGAATCCGTCCGAGGTCGTCTGAAAACTTAAATCCGGCGTTTCAGACGACCCTTTTCATATCCGCCGCAAAGCCCGCCGCCCAACGCTTCCATTGTGAAAATATCCTTAATTTGGTTTACAATGATGCCATTTCCAAATCTTATCGAGAGAACAAAATGTTAGACATCCAACAGCTCCGCAGCCACACCGCAGCCGTCGCCGAACGTTTGGCGCAGCGCGGTTACGAGTTTGATACCGCACGTTTCAATGCCTTGGAAGAGCAGCGCAAAGCCGTCCAAGTGAAAACCGAAGAACTGCAAGCTTCGCGCAACAGCATTTCCAAACAAATCGGCGCATTGAAAGGACAGGGCAAACACGAAGAGGCGCAGGCAGCCATGGATCAAGTCGCCCAGATCAAAACCGATTTAGAGCAGGCCGCTGCCGATTTGGATGCCGTTCAGAAAGAATTGGACGCATGGTTGTTGAGCATACCCAACCTGCCGCACGAAAGCGTGCCTGTCGGTAAAGACGAAACCGAAAACGTCGAAGTCCGCAAAGTCGGCACACCGCGCGAATTTGACTTTGAAATCAAAGACCATGTCGATTTGGGCGAACCCTTGGGCTTGGATTTCGAAGGCGGCGCGAAACTCTCCGGCGCGCGCTTTACCGTCATGAAAGGTCAAATCGCCCGCCTGCACCGCGCGCTGGCGCAATTCATGCTTGATACGCACACGCTGAAACACGGCTACACCGAGCATTACACGCCCTACATCGTGGACGACACCACCCTGCAAGGCACAGGCCAACTACCTAAATTTGCAGAAGATTTGTTCCATGTTACCCGCGGCGGTGACGAGAGCAAAAAAACACAATATCTGATTCCGACCGCCGAAGTGACGCTGACCAACACCGTTGCCGACAGCATTTTGGCGGAAGGCGATTTGCCGCTGAAACTGACCGCCCATTCCCCATGTTTCCGCTCCGAAGCGGGCGCATACGGTAAAGACGTGCGCGGTCTGATTCGCCAACACCAATTCGACAAAGTGGAAATGGTGCAAATCGTTCATCCCGAAAAATCATACGAAGCGCTGGAAGAAATGGTCGGCCATGCCGAAAACATCCTGAAGGCTTTGGAACTGCCCTACCGTGTGATTACCTTGTGTACCGGCGACATGGGCTTCGGCGCGACCAAAACCTACGACTTGGAAGTCTGGGTTCCCGCACAAAATACTTACCGCGAAATCTCAAGCTGCTCCAACTGCGAAGATTTCCAAGCCCGCCGCATGAAGGCGCGTTTCAAAGACGAAAACGGCAAAAACCGCTTGGTACACACTTTGAACGGCTCCGGCTTGGCAGTCGGCCGTACTTTGGTCGCGGTTTTGGAAAACCATCAAAACGCCGACGGCAGCATCAATATTCCCGCCGCTTTGCAGCCTTATATGGGCGGCGTAACCAAACTGGAAGTCCAATAAACCGTGTAGCTGATTCCATCGCCAACATATCAAAAGGTCGTCTGAAACCCTTAAACAAGGTTTCAGACGACCTTTTCGTTATCGGCTGTATCTGTCGAAATCAAAGCAACCATATCGGGCCTAAGCGTCCGAAGCACGACGGCTCAATGCGTTATTACTGATTGTGCTGGCGGAAATATGCCCATTCTTCGACGACCGTACCGTCCGGCAGACGGCAAAGCGCATATTCGCCGCCGTCTTTGTCTTTTTTCATTTCCAATTTCCCGCCCTGCTTCACGCAAAACTCAGAAGCCGGATTTGCCACGCCGACTGTCGGCGCTTCTTGTTGGGCGGACGTATTGCAGGCTGCCAAAACCGTAGCGGCGGCAATGCTCAAAACAATAGGTTTCATCATATTATTTCCTTTCGATATTGTGATTCAGACGACCTCAGCCCGAATTTCAGAGAACGATTCTCTAAGGTGCTGAAGCACCAA
>NZ_KV838105.1:12281-31090 GCF_001838645.1 Neisseria sp. HMSC70E02
CCTTGTCCTGATTTAAAGTTAATCCACTATATTTCTTCCAAACAAAAAGGTCGTCTGAAAACGGAAACAGCGTTGCCACCGCTTTTCAGACGACCTTCAACCGTATTTATCGGTTCGACCCTTTGACCATATCCATCAAAAACAGGCGGCAGTCTAAGTTGCCGTTGTAGAGCGGGATTTTGCGTTTGGGCGAAAGACGCATGAATTTCGGCATATCGCGGTCGCCGGTAAACATTCCCGCCAGCCAGCCCGCGTAATGCTGCTTCAGCCACGCGCCCAACTGCGGGTAAAGGGCTTGCAGGGCTTGGACTTCGGCAAGGCGGACGCCGTAAGGCGGATTGGAAATCAGGATGCCGCCTTCCCCGTTCGGACGGGTGTCCTGCGCGTCTTTGACTTCAAAACGGACAAACGTGTCCACTTCGGCAGCTTGGGCGTTGGCAACGGCGGCGCGGATCATATGGCGGTCGTTGTCGCTGCCTGAAATCGGGGCAGACGCAGGGCGGATTTGCGTTTCGGCTTCGTGTTGCAGCTTTTTCCAAAGGGCGGCATCAAAGTTTTTCAGCTTTTCAAACCCGAAACGGCGCATCAAACCGGGCGCGCGGCGGGTGGCAATCCAAGCGGCTTCGATGACGATGGTGCCGCTGCCGCAAAACGGGTCTTGAAAAGGCTGCGTGCCGTCATAGCCCGCCAGCAGCAGCAAGCCCGCCGCTAAGTTTTCGCGCATCGGCGCTTCGCCCGTATCTTGGCGGTAGCCGCGTTTGAACAAGGCTTCACCGGATGTGTCGATGAAAATTTGAATGTCGCGTTCGTCGATAAAGGCATGGATGCGGATGTCGGGGCGGATTTTGTCGACGCTGGGGCGCGCGCCGCAAGCGTCGCGGAACACGTCGCACACGGCGTCTTTGATTTTCAGTCCGACGAAATCCAAACTTTTGACTTGGGCGCGTTTGCCTTCTACTTTGACTTTGAAGGTTTGTTCCAAGTCGAACCAATCCGTCCAGCGGATATTTTTCGCCGCTTTATAAATATCTTGCTCGTTGCGGTAGCCGCTTTTGGTCAGGCGCAGCAACACGCGGCTGGCAGTGCGCGAATGCAGGTTGATGCGGTACACCTGCTCCATACCGCCTTTGCACGCGACGCCGCCGTCAACAGCGCGGATGTCTTGGCATTTGAGTTGTTCGAGTTCTTGGGATAAAGGGGCTTCAAGACCGCGCGGGCAGGTAACGAAGAGGGAATAAGTGGTCATGCGAACCTTTCGGATGGGCGGCGTATTCAGATGGCGGATTAAGCTTCAATCTGGACAGGTGGAGCCATGCCAAACCCGTTTAAACTGAACCCGCCATGCCTCTGCCGCGTATTGCTCCGTCGCCGCTTGGAGGGGCGCGCGGATAAAAATGTGATGGACGTGATTATAAAGGATATAAAGGCAAAAGGTCGTCTGAAAACCCGTTATATTGATTTTCAGACGACCTTATTTAATGGATTCAAACAGAAACGCCGTCAATCCCCCAGCGCCGCCACCATCACCGCTTTAATCGTGTGCATCCGGTTTTCCGCTTGGTCGAACACGATGCTGGCGGGGCTTTCGAATACTTCTTCCGTTACTTCCACGCCGTTTAAGCCGAAGGTTTCGAAAATCCATTCACCGACTTTGGTTTCGCGATTGTGGAAGGCGGGCAGGCAGTGCATGAATTTGACCTGCGAGTTGCCCGATGCCGCCATCAGTTCGGGAGTAACGCGATAATCTTTCAATAAATCAATGCGTTCCTGCCACGCTTCTTTCGGCTCGCCCATGCTGACCCACACGTCGGTATGGATGAAATCGACGCCTTTGACGGCTTCTTCCGCGTTTTCGGTGAGCAAAATCTTTCCGCCGGTTTCTTCGGCGACAGCGCGGGCGCGGGCGACGATGTTTTCAGACGGCCACAAGGTTTTCGGTGCGCCGATACGCACGTCCATACCGAGCTTCGCGCCCAACACCAGCAGCGAATTTGCCATGTTGTAACGCGCGTCGCCGACGTAGGCAAACGCGGTTTGGTTCAAAGGTTTGCCGCTGTGTTCGCGCATGGTCAGCGCGTCGGCGAGCATTTGGGTGGGGTGGAATTCGTTGGTCAGGCCGTTGAACACGGGCACGCTGGCGTATTTCGCCAATTCTTCGACCACGTCCTGTCCGAAGCCGCGATATTCGATGCCGTCGTACATCCTGCCCAACACGCGGGCGGTGTCTTTGATGCTTTCCTTATGTCCGATTTGGCTGGCGGACGGCTCCAGATAAGTGACCCCCGCCCCTTGGTCGCGCGCGGCGACTTCAAACGCGCAGCGGGTGCGGGTCGATGTTTTTTCAAAAATCAGGGCGATGTTCTTCCCTTTCATCCGCTGCACTTCGCGCCCTGCCTTTTTAGCGGCTTTCAACTCGGCGGCAAGGTCGAGGTAGGCGGTGATTTCTTCGGGCGTGAAGTCCAAAAGTTTCAGGAAATGGCGGTTTTTCAGGTTCATATTCGTATTTCTCCTTTCCGGCAGGTCGGGCATTGATGCCCGATATTGTTTTGTATGCGGATTTTGTCAGGCATCATTGCCGACCGTTTTTCAGAGTGCGAAGCCTGCTCCGAAATCAAAACAAGGTCGTCTGAACTTCGCCGCGTTCCAAAGCAAGCAGCGACTGTTTGCGATTCAGGCCGCCTGCGTAGCCGGTCAGCTTGCCGTCGCTGCCGATGACGCGGTGGCAGGGAATCAGGATGGACACTTTGTTCTGCCCGTTGGCGGCGGCAACGGCGCGGACGGCTTTAGGATTGCCCAAACGCTGCGCCTGCTCCTTGTAGCTGCGCGTTTCGCCGTAAGGAATCGCCAAGAGCGCATCCCATGCCTGCTTTTGAAATTCGGTACCAATCTGCTCCAAGGGCGTGGCAAAGGTTTTCAGACGACCCTTGAAGTATAAGTCCAATTCCTGCCGCAGAAGTTGCGTTCGCTCATCCTCCCGAAACACAAACCGTCCGCGCAAGGCTTTTTGGACGGCGGTAATTTCCTGTTCCATATGCTTCTGCCCGACAAATTCCAGCAAACACAACCCTTTGCCACCGAACACCGCCAGCATCTCGCCCAAAGGCGTGGCAATGGCGGCGGCGGTTAATTCGTTTGAGCTGTCAGGATAATGCGCTTCCAACAAACGGATGGCGCGGCGGATACGGACATATTCTTCAGGCGCGCAGCCGATACAGTCGATAAAATCCTGCTCGAACTGCTTGGCTTCGTGTTCCGTCAGATTGGGATACGGCATGACTTCACACTCAAAAACTTGGGTTTCGAGCCAATGGCGGATTTCATCCCATTTTGACGGCAGATTGTTTAAGGAAGGCAGGGTAATCATTCGTTTGCTCCGTATCTCTATCATGGATTTGACGGCAAAATCCCCAATTTTCGTCATTCCCACACGCCGATGCAGGAACAGGCTATGACGTAAATCTTGAGGGTTGGGTTGCGGCAATTCCTAAATATTCGATATTTCCAAAGCCTCAGGGAAAGGAATTAAAGATTTCAGACGACCTGCAAAGGGTCGTCTGAAACCACGGATTTTTACATTTGCGCATTTCGGCACATCATCCAACCGTTTCGGCACATTCCTGCCGCCATTGACAGCCTATAATGAATCCACTTATTCATCAAGCAAAGGAATCATCTATGCAAACCCGCATCCTCTCCGCCGTACTGCTGGCTTTTTCAACCGCTGCCTTTGCCGAGGGCGCATTCACGCTGCAATTCGACAACCCGTCCAAAGACGGCGGCTTCACGCAAAACCAGCTTTTGAGCGCGCCTTACGGCTTCGGCTGTTCGGGCGGCAATGCTTCGCCCGCGCTGTCGTGGAAAAATCCGCCCGCAGGGACAAAAAGTTTCGTCCTGACCGTTTACGATAAAGACGCGCCGACCGGTCTGGGGTGGATGCACTGGGTGGTCGCCGACATCCCAGCCGATGTCCGCCGCCTGCCCGCAGGCATTACCGCGCAAGGCGGCAGGCTGCCCAAAGGCGCACTGCAAACCCGCACAGACTTCGGCACTCCGGGCTACGGCGGCGCGTGTCCTCCCGAAGGCAGGAAACACCGCTACGAATTCACGCTCACCGCGCTGAAAGTCGCCAAGCTGCCGAACATCACCGCCGAATCCACACCAGCACTGGTCGGTTTCTTCACTAAGGCAAACAGCTTGGGCGAAGCGAAATTCACGGTCGAACACCGACGCTGACCTGCCCCGTGCGCCGATATGCCGCCGGCTCCGCTTCCGAGCGGACCGCCGACGGTACGCAACCGAACCGCTCTTTGAAGCGCGCGCTGAAACGGGACGGGCAGTCATAGCCGACCGCGCCGGCAATCTGCGCCACCGGCCATTGCGTAACCTGCAATAGCGTCAGCGCGCGCATCATGCGTACATCCGTCAGCAGCGTACGGAAATTCGTTTCCTGCCGCGCCAACCGCCGCCGCAACGCGGCCTCGCTGCAATTAAGCCGCTTCGCCAGCATCGCCGACGACCAGTCCGCAGCCATATCGGCGGTAATCAGTTTGCGGATTTGCCGCATCAGGTTGACGCCTTCGTACACGGCAAAACCGATGCCGTCATGCTGCAACCACGCCAACACGCCGCAAAGCGCGGCCTCCGCCGCATTGTGCGGCACTTCTTCATCCGCCAGCACCGCAGCCGCATAATCAAACGCCGCGTTCATCCGCCCGGGGTGCGGCAGCTTCACCGCATCGCACACTGCCTGCGCCGTCCCGTATTGTGCGGCAAACCTTTCTATGGCTTCCTGTTCGAAAGCAATCCATTGCGCCTGATAGAGGTCGTCTGAATCGGGAATATTGATGACGTCAAACGTCTGCCCGCCTGCCAACGCGACAACCTCACCCGCCGCAATCCTCAATTCGCGCCCCGCCCACCGCAGCTTCTTGCATCCGCGCCGCACGATAACCACAGTCGGTTCATGTACCGCCACGCTGCGGTACAAGGCGGTATGATGTTGCACGATGCCGCCTAAAGCACCCAATCGTTCACGCGTATGAAAGTAATTTGACGGCACGGTTATATTCCTCAATGTTTCAACACACAGGGCTGCACATAAGGCGCAGCCCTGTTACCCTGATTTGGAAGGGGTTACTTCCCAAAAAATAAACAAAATTCTACTGCCCTGAGGGGCCGGGTTTCAACCATATTCCATTGGCGTACCTGCAACTTGCCCCCCTGTGGGGGAGGGTCAGGGAGAGGGTAAACCGGGGCAGATACAGACAATATTTCCGTTGCCGCCCCGATGCCCTCTCCCTAACCCTCTCCCACGGGAGAGGGAATGGATTGCCGTTCAAATAAATCGCTCTACATAAAAATCAATGCGTTATCTCAAACTCACGTTAGGTCTAATCAAATTGTCGGACATCCATATCCGACAGCCCATCTTCTTTTCAGACGGCCTTTTCAGCCAACAACCGCGCCAATATCCCCTCATACACTGCCGACAGCTTTGGAATGTCGTCCAGCCGCACGTTTTCGTTGATTTGGTGGATGGTGGCATTGGACGGACCCAGTTCGATGAGTTCTTTCGCAATGGCTTTAATGAAGCGTCCGTCAGAAGTGCCACCGGTGGTGGACAATTCGGTCTCTACGCCGCAGGTTTCGGCGATGACTGCGCGTGCCACGTCGGTCAGTTTGCCCGCGTGGGTCAGGAAGGGCTGGCCCGAACACGACCACTGCAAATCGTATTGCACGCCGTGTTTGTCCAAAATGGCGTGAACGCGTTGTTTCAGCCCTGCTTCGGTGGACTCGGTGGAGAAGCGGAAATTGAATTTGACGTTCAGCTCGCCCGGAATGACATTGGTCGCGCCTGTGCCGCCGTTGATATTGGAAATTTGAAAGCTGGTCGGCGGAAAGTATTCGTTGCCTTCGTCCCAGACTTCCTGCGTCAGCTCTAACAAGGCCGGTGCAAAAGTATGTACGGGATTGATTGCCAAATGCGGATAGGCAATATGTCCTTGCTTGCCTTTGACGGTCAGGTTGCCCGACAGCGAGCCGCGCCGGCCGTTTTTAATCATATCGCCCAATTTGTCCACGGCGGTCGGTTCGCCGACGATGCAGTAGTCGATAAGCTCGTCGCGCGCTTTCAATACATCGACGACTTTGGTCGTACCGTCCAGCGCGTCGCCCTCTTCGTCGGAAGTAATCAAAAGCGCAATGCTGCCTTGGTGATAGGGATGCTCGGCAATGAAGCGTTCGCAGGCGGTAACGAAGCAGGCGATGCTGGTTTTCATGTCCGCCGCGCCGCGCCCGTATAATCTTCCGTCGCGCTCGGTTGGCTCGAACGGGGGCGAATCCCATTTTTCAACAGGACCTGTCGGCACGACGTCGGTATGCCCTGCAAAACAGACGACGGGAGCCTGCGTGCCGCGTCGCAACCAGATGTTTTTGGTGTCGCCGAAATGGAGTTCTTCAGCCGCAAAACCGATTTTTTGCAGGCGTTCGGCAAGCAGTTTTTGGCAATCTCGGTCGTCGGGGGTAACGGACGGGCGGGAAATCAACGCTTTGGCGAGTTCTAGGGATTGGGTTTCGGTCATTTTGTTCACTTTGGAAATCAGGTCGTCTGAAATGTTCTCAATTTGATTTTCAGACGACCTCCGGGTTGGGTTGGTGTATAAGACGGGCATTCGTACCCGTCCGTTTTCTGAATCATTTGCCGTGACAGGCTTCGTAAAGCGGCAGTAAATCTTCCACCGTTTCGGCTATCCATTTTGCTACATCCTGTTTGCCCAAATCGTCGCGTTCGATGTGTTTGCCGATGCAGAAAAAGTCTTCGTCGTTTTGCAACCTTCGGTCGGATTCGCTTTGTTGTGCGACAGTGCGGTAGTCGCCATATTCGCTTTCCGCGCCGTGCCACATATCGAATGCGGCGTATTTCTCGGTATCGAAATCATCCAGCCAGCGGTTGTATTCCGGCAGCGCAATCGGTGATACGTCGGCTTTATAGCAGTGCCAGTCTAGGCTGACACTCAGGCGGCGGCGGTTCAATAAAATCGATAAAATCGCGGCGGAATTTTTGTATTGGGCGTATTTGAAGTAGGCGAAGAAATGGGCGCGAACCTGCCAGCCGTTACACCAGCGTTCGATATGCGGCGGGGCGAAAGGTTCGCCCAAGTCTGCGGCGACCTGCTGTATCAACTGCTGCCATATCTGCCAGTTTTCCTTGTAGTCGGCTTTGATTTGCGGAATGCTTTCGGGCTGGTATTTTTTGAGCTGGGCAAACTGAAAAAACGGGATATTGAACAAATCGCAGCTTTTCGGGGTCAGCATGGTTTGCTTCCTTTTCAGACGACGTGGTTGTGTTACGGGTGATATTGAGGTCGTCTGAAAATCTGCTTTCAAGTTTTCAGACGACCTTTGTTTGAAGAAACGGCAATCTGTAAACGGCCTTATCTGCGTCGGCGCGCCGCCATGATTTCGCCGATTTCGGTCAGCTTCTCTTTGGGGATAAACGTTTTGCCCATGTCGAACAAAGGCTCTTCAATCGCCAGATGCACATCGTAACCCGCCACAAAGCGTTTGAACGCTTCCGCATCGGGGATATAGGCGTTATCTGCTTCGAGTTTGGCAAATTCGGCAGCCACGGCATCCCAGTTGCCATGCAGGCTGACATGTTGGCGCAAAAGCTCGTCCACGCTTTCTTGGGCTTGCGGCGCGTATTGCAGCAGGAGCGGGAAGAAGTTTTCTTCTTCGTCTTCATGGTGCAGCGGGGCGGCAACGTTGAAATACTGGGCGATTTGGCGGATGGTTTGCAAAACAATCTGATTGCAGCCGTTTTCGGCGATATAGTCCGACAGCATGGCGACCTGGCCGCAGAAACGGCGCACTTTGCCGTGGCAGGCATACAGCATTTCAATCGGTTCGGCAAAGGTAACGCTTTTGGTTTCAAACGGATTCATGTTTGTGTTCTCAATGGGTACTTTTCAGACGACCATTTTATAACAAAACAGCCTGCATAAAGCAGGCTGTCTGTATTTTGAAGCTTGGACGGATTAGTCGACCAAAGTCACTTTGCCGTTCATCAAAGCACCGTGTCCCGGGAAGGTGCAGGCAAATTTGTATTCGCCGCCCGCCAGTTTGGCAGGATCCAGAGTCAGGGAAGCTTCTTCGCCGCCGCCGACCAGTTTGGTGTGGGCAACAACGCGTGCATCGTCAGCTTTCACATAGTCGGTTGCAGCAGCGCCGGCACCGTCTTTGAAAATACCGTCCATGTCTTCGGCTTTACCGATGACGATGTTGTGACCCATGCTTTCTTTAGGTTGGGTACCGGTGTGTTTCAGAGTAACGGTGAATTCTTTACAAGCTTTGCTGACTTGGATTTCTTTAGTGTTGAACTGCATAGCGTCGTTGGCTTCGACAGTAGTCGCGCAGTTGCCGGCGGCAGGTGCTGCGGCAGAGTTGGCTGAAGCCGCGCCGGAAGCAGGAGCATCGGCAGGAGGTGCGCTTTCTGCAGGTGCAGGTGCAGGTGCGGCTTCGGAAGCAGCAGATGCAGTCGGAGCAGAGGCTTCAGCAGGTTTTGAAGCTTCTTGTGAACAAGCGGACAAGCCGATAACGGCAGCGGAAATCAGAGCCAAATAAGCTTTCATGTGTATCTCCTAATGATAGGTGAGAATATGTTAAGTTCTACAAAATAAAACTTGCGAATATATATTAATGAACCTAATTTCAGATTTCATATCCGCAAGCGAAAGAAGGATGAAAATGAAGCTATATTCTGCTACAACAAATCGAACAAATCCAAAATTCAACGGCTATTTTACCTCAGTTTACACAAATGAGAATAGCTACTATTAATGTCGTATTTCTTTAGTATTAGATTTTATCGGTCAGACGAAATATTCTTTAACTTTAATTAACAAACAACACAACCATTTCAAACTCAACGGCTGTGTTTGCGCACCAACTCCGCCAGCGCGGCAGCCAATTCAGGATGCTTGTCTTCCAATTTTACCGCCGCCGCATCAAAACTCTCCAATGCCGCCCCGCTCAAATGCAGGCTGTTGACTTTGGGTTGTGCCGGCGGCTTCGGTACGACTTTGACCGCCACATCCCGAATCCCCGCGTTCAATTCCTGAAGCTGCGGCACAAGCGCAGGCAATATCATTTTCAGGCGCGAAGCCGCCATACCGTTTGCCGCCAGCAACACCAGCCTGCCCTCTTCGATGCAGGCGGTTTGAAAGTGCGGGTGCAGGTTTGCCGGCAGAATGCGTTTGACTGCCGCATCCAGCCTGCGCCATTGTTGCGACTGCTGCAACAAACCGGCCAACCGCGCATCCCGCTTGCCCAATTGTTCCAAATTCATATGTTTCAGACGACCTTTTCAAAGTGTACGGTTGTATTATCAAGATTGAAATCCGGTAAAACTGCCTTTATTTCAAACGGCATGACTGCCTTGCCGCGAGGCTTGTGTTAAAATCCCCGTTTCGCCATTATTTTATATCAGGCGCAGGAACTATTTCATGCTGACAAACATTGCTAAGAAAATCTTCGGCAGCCGCAATGACCGGCTGCTCAAACAATACCGTAAATCCGTTGCCAAAATCAACGCACTCGAAGAACAAATGAAAGCCTTGAGCGATGCGGATTTACAGGCTAAAACAGCCGAATTCAAACAACGCCTCGCCAACGGTCAGACTTTGGACGACATCTTGGTCGAAGCCTTCGCCGTCTGCCGCGAAGCGTCCCGCCGCGTACTCGGTATGCGCCACTTCGACGTCCAGCTTATCGGCGGCATGGTGCTGCACGACGGCAAAATCGCCGAAATGCGTACCGGCGAAGGTAAAACCTTGGTCGCCACCCTTGCCGTCTATCTCAACGCCCTGTCCGGCAAAGGCGTGCACGTCGTTACCGTCAACGACTACCTTGCTGCCCGCGACGCAGGCATTATGGAACCGCTCTACAATTTCCTCGGCTTAAACGTCGGCGTCATCGTCGCCGATATGCAGCCGTTTGACCGTCAAAACGCCTACGGCTCCGACATTACCTACGGTACCAACAACGAATTCGGCTTCGACTACCTGCGCGACAACATGGTGACCGACCAATACGACAAAGTTCAGCGCGAATTGAATTTTGCCGTAGTGGACGAAGTGGACTCCATTCTGATCGACGAAGCGCGCACCCCGCTGATTATCTCCGGGCAGGCGGATGACAACATCCAGCTGTACCAAATCATGAACAGCCTTCCCGCGCACCTCATCCGCCAAGAAACCGAAGAAGGCGAAGGCGATTACTGGGTCGATGAAAAAGCACACCAAGTCATCTTGAGCGAAGCGGGTCACGAACACGCCGAACAAATCCTGATTCAAATGGGTTTGCTGCAAGAAAACGACTCCCTCTACTCCGCCGCCAACATCGCCCTGATGCACCACCTTATGGCAGCATTGCGCGCGCATACGTTATTCCATAAAGACCAACACTACGTCATCCAAGACGGCGAAATCGTCATCGTGGACGAATTTACAGGTCGTCTGATGTCCGGCCGCCGCTGGTCCGAAGGCCTGCACCAAGCCGTCGAAGCCAAAGAAGGCGTGGAAATCAAACGCGAAAACCAAACCCTCGCCTCCATCACCTTCCAAAACTACTTCCGCCTGTACACCAAACTCTCCGGCATGACCGGTACCGCCGATACCGAGGCTTTCGAGTTCCAAAGCATCTACAACCTCGAAACCGTCATCATCCCGACCAACCGCCCCGTACAGCGCAAAGACTTCAACGACCAGATTTTCCGTTCTGCCGAAGAAAAATTCGAAGCCGTCGTCAAAGACATCGAAGAATGCCACAAACGCGGACAACCCGTCCTCGTCGGTACCACCAGCATCGAAAACTCCGAGCTGGTTTCCCGTCTTCTACAAAAAGCCGGACTGCCGCACAACGTCCTCAACGCTAAAGAACACGAACGCGAAGCCCTGATTGTCGCCCAAGCCGGTAAAGTCGGTGCCATTACCGTCGCCACCAACATGGCGGGCCGCGGTACCGACATCGTCCTCGGCGGCAACCTCAAGCACCAAATCGAAGCCATCCAGTCCAACGAAAACCTGAGCGACGAGGAAAAAGCCGCACAAATCGCCGCCCTTGAAAACGGCTGGCAGGCAGAACACGACCAAGTGGTCGCGGCAGGCGGCCTGCACATCATCGGCACCGAACGCCACGAAAGCCGTCGCATCGACAACCAATTGCGCGGACGCGCAGGCCGTCAGGGCGACCCCGGCTCCAGCCGCTTCTACCTCTCATTTGAAGATCCTCTGCTACGCCTCTTCGCGCTCGATCGTGCCGCCGCCATCCTCAACCGCCTTGCGCCGGAACGCGGCGTCGCCATCGAACACGGCATGCTGACCCGCCAAATCGAAGGCGCGCAACGCAAAGTCGAAGGCCGCAACTTCGACATGCGCAAACAAGTATTGGAATACGACGACGTTGCCAACGACCAACGTAAAGTCATCTACCACCAACGCAACGAAATCCTCAACAGCAAAGACGTCAGCGACCTGACTAAAGGTATCCGCGAAGAAGTCATCAGCGATTTGGTCGATTTGTACATACCGCCCGACAGCATGGAAGAGCAATGGGACATCCCCGCACTCGAAAGCCAGCTTGCCGCCGAATTCCGCCTGCACGAAGACATCCAAGCATGGCTCAAAGCAGACAGCACTTTGGACAATCAGGACATCAAAGAGCGTCTGATTAAACGCGTGGAAGAAGAATACGCGGCAAAAGTCGAGCTGGTCGGTAAAAAACCGATGGCGGATTTCGAACGCAACGTCATGCTGCAAGTCATCGACCTGCAATGGCGCGAACACCTTGCCGCCATGGACTACCTGCGCCAAGGCATCCACCTGCGCAGCTATGCCCAGAAAAATCCGAAACAGGAATACAAACGCGAAGCCTTCGCCATGTTTGAAAACCTGTGGCGCGGCATCAAGCATCAAACCGCCGCCCTCTTGACCTCCGTCCAAATCGAGCGCAACACCGATGTAGAAGAAATTGCCGAACCCGCACCCGTCGGCATCCAAACCATCCACTCCGAAGCGCCCGATATGGAAGAACTGCTCGGACAATCCCAAACCAATTTGGTTACCGAAGCGTTCGATCCCGACGGAACGGATTTCAGCCCCGAAGCACTTGCCGCCCAAGGCCAAGTCGTCCACCGCAACGACCCCTGCCCTTGCGGAAGCGGCCTGAAATACAAACAATGCCACGGCAAACTGAGCTGATGACAGCTTAAACAAAAGGTCGTCTGAAACCTCGAAAGGTTTTCAGACGACCTTTTTCATCACCCAAGTTACAGAACCGCGCCGCCATAAAAAAATACCATCGTTATTAAATTGTCAGGCGGTCACGATACGGTATAATCCCTAAATCTGCTTCGTACAGCATCATCGAACGCTTATGGACAATACGCAAAACCCTCAAAACCTGCAACGCAATTCATTGCGCCGCAACAGTATCTACCTGCTGCCCAACTCCTTCACCATCGCCGCCCTGTTCTGCGCCTTCTTCGCCATCACCCAATCCATGCACAAGCACTTTGAAATAGCGGCGATCGCAGTATTCCTCTCCATGCTGCTCGACGGCATGGACGGGCGCGTGGCGCGGCTGACCAACAGCCAAAGCGCATTCGGCGAACAGCTCGACAGCCTTGCCGACATGGTCAGTTTCGGCGTTGCGCCTGCATTGATTATTTACAAATGGCAACTTTCGCAATTCGGCAAAATCGGTTATTCCGTCGCCTTCATCTACTGCGCCTGCGCCGCCCTGCGCCTCGCCCTCTTCAACACGCTTATCGGCAAAGTCGATAAACGCTGGTTTATCGGCGTCCCCAGCCCGACCGCCGCCGCGTTGATTGTCGGCCTGATTTGGGTCAACCACAGCGTCGAACGCTTCCCCGGCGTACATTGGTGGGCATTGGGCATCACGCTTTTCGCCGGCATTTCCATGATTGTCCAAATCCCGTTTTGGAGCTTTAAAGAAATCAACATTCGCCGCCAAGTCCCGTTTATGGGCATGGTAATCGCCGTGTTGATCCTCCTCTTAATCACATGGAAGCCCGCCCTCGTCTTATTCCTCTTCTTCTTGGGGTACAGTCTCTCCGGCTACATTATGGCGGCACGGCGTTGGCTGAAAAAACGCCGCAGGAACAAAAAGGTTGTCTGAAAAATGTGGACTTGGGATATTATCCTCGCCCTGCTCGCCGTCGGAAGCGCTACTGGCTTTATTGCAGGATTGTTCGGCGTAGGCGGCGGTACGCTGGTTGTCCCCGTCGTCTTGTGGACACTGCAACTGCAAGGCATCAGCAGCCACCCCTACGCCCAACATCTCGCCATCGGCACATCCTTCGCCGTAATGGTGTTCACCACCTTCTCCAGCATGTACGCGCAGCACAAAAAAAGCGCCATCGACTGGCAGACTGTCCGCCGTATGACCCCTTCCATGATATTCGGCGTACTGATCGGCGCGGTAACTGCCAAATACATGCCTACCCGCGCCCTGCAAATCTTCTTCATCTCATTCCTAACCCTTATCGCCCTCAAAACCCTCACCAACTCCAAACCCAAAGCCTCGCGCCACCTGCCCGCCCTGCCCGGTCTGAGCGTGGTCGGCACATTGTTCGGCGCAGCTTCGAGCTGGGTCGGCATCGGCGGCGGCTCGCTGTCCGTCCCCTTCCTGATGTATTGCAACTTCCCCGCCCACCGCGCCATCGGCACATCCTCCGGCCTTGCCTGGCCGATTGCGCTCGCCGGCACAATCGGCTATCTCGTTACTGGCTGGAACGTTCCCGACCTGCCCCACGGCTCCGGCGGCTTTCTCTATCTGCCCGCCGTCGCCATCCTCAGCATCGCCACCATGATTTTCGCCCCAATCGGCGTCAAAACCGCGCACAAACTCCCCGCCCGTCAGCTCAAAATCTCCTTCGGCATCATGCTGCTGTTGATTGCCGTCAAAATGGCCTGGAACCTTATGCGCTAACCATGCTGGCAAACACCGTATAACAAAATTACCCCCCTTTGGCATCATGAATCTTCTAAAAACCGTTTAATCTTTCCCAAAGCCAAGCTTGACGGTTTATTTGTCTATAACGACAAGTACTCATAAAAATCCAGTCAACACAAAAAGGTCGTCTGAAACCCGAATCCGGATTTTCAGACGACCTTTTTTTCTACATCAATAAACGATGTTCAGCAGGCAATCAATAGAAGCCTTCGCGCTCTTCGCGGGTGGAAATGTAGATGTTTTTCACCTGCGTGTACGCGGCGAGCATCATTTTGTGGGTTTCGCGGCCGATACCTGAAGTTTTGTAGCCGCCAAACGGTGCGCCTGCGGGCAGGCGGTTGTAGCAGTTCACCCAAACGCGGCCGGTTTCCAGCGCATTGGAAACGCGCAGGCAGCGGTTGATGTCTTTGCTCCAAACTGCACCGCCCAAGCCGTATTCGCTGTCGTTGGCCATTTTGATGACTTCTTCTTCGGTTTTGAATTTAATCACGGTGGCAACCGGGCCGAAGATTTCTTCTTGGGCAACGCGGGCGTTGTTGCTGCCGGCTTCGATCAAGGTCGGCTCGACAAATTCGCCTTTGCCCAACTCGCCTTCGATTTTCTTACCGCCGGTGATGATGCGACAGCCTTCCTGTTCGCCGATTTTGACGTATTTCAAAATGGTTTCGAGCTGACCGGCGTTGACTTGCGAACCCATTTGGGTATCGTCTTCCCAAGGCAGGCCGACTTTGATTTTTTTGAACTCTTCCGCCAAGGCGTTGACGAATTTGTCGTAAATGCCTTCCTGAACGAAGATGCGCGAACCGGCGCAGCACACTTGGCCTTGGTTGAACAAAATACCTTTTTGCGCGCCTTCGAGGGCTTTGTCGAACGGCATGTCGTCAAAGAAGATGTTGGCAGATTTGCCGCCCAGCTCCAAGGTGGCGGGAATCAGCATTTCGGCGGCGGCGATGCCGATGTGGCGACCGATTTCGGTCGAACCGGTAAAGGCGAGCTTGTTGAAGCCTTTGTGGTGCAGCATGTATTCGCCGGATTTGGAACCGCGTCCGGTGATGATGTTTAACACGCCTTTAGGCAGCAGGTGGTTGATTTTTTGTGCGAACGACAACAGGCTCAGCGAAGTGCTGGAAGACGGGTGGATAACGATGGTACAGCCTGCGGCGAGTGCGGGGGCGATTTTCCAAGCCGCCATCAGGAAGGGGAAGTTCCACGGGATAATCTGACCGACTACGCCGATAGGTTCGCGCAAGACGATAGACAAGTCTTCGGAGTCAAGCTGGGTTGCAGTGCCTTCTTCGCCGCGGATCACGCTGGCAAAGTAGCGGAAATGGTCGGAAGCCAGCGGGATGTCGGCGGCGCGGGTTTCGCGGATGGGTTTGCCGTTGTCCAGCGTTTCCTGCAAGGCGAACAATTCCAAGTTGTCGTCAATCACATCGGCGATTTTGTTGAGTATGGCGGCGCGTTCGGTGGTGGTGGTTTTGCGCCATGTTTTGAACGCTTCTTGCGCGGCGGCGACGGCGGCATCCACATCGGCATCGGTCGCGTCGGTGAATTTCGCCAATACTTCGCCGTTGGCAGGATTGTACGAATCCAAAAGCGCGCCGGGTTTTGTCCACACGCCGTTAATCAAGAGGCCGTACTCTTTATCAAACACATTTAAATCTTTTGCCATGATGCTGTCTCCTTGGTTGTCTTTCTTAGGTTTTGGACGTTCCTCAAACGTCGTCTGAAAATAGAATAGTATTTTTTCTCTTTCAGTTCAAGCACTAAAAATGATATCGTTCTCAAAATTCCAAATATGTAATTTTCTAAAATAGGAAATCTAATCCGATAAGGCTTGACCCCGCATGGAAATGAAGCGGGTTTGTTAATGTATTTAAAGTTTTCAGACGACCTTTTTTACATGATATGTGTAAGAATTTTTCAGCGGCTTGGCAGATATATTTCTGCGCAAACAGATTGTTATGGTATAACATTTTATTTCTTATTTTTCAAAAAGATAGGGTGTTGACACAGCGAAATGAAGGGGAGTATTCTCATTCAGAGGAAGGGCGTTATTCCGATTCCGCCTGTCCCACCATTTACGGATTTCTTACGAATGCCAAGGAGAACACCATGAAGATGCAAGCAGTTGTTGTGAATCAAAATGTAGCAGGTGATGTAGAAGTTGTAGAACGCGAAGTACGCCCGTTGGAATACGGCGAGGCGTTGGTTGAAGTCGAATGTTGCGGCGTGTGCCATACCGACCTGCACGTTGCGGCAGGCGACTACGGCGAAAAACCGGGACGCGTGTTGGGACACGAAGGCATCGGTATCGTCAAAGAAGTCGCTCCGGGCGCGAATGCACTGAAAGTTGGCGACCGCGTCAGCATCGCATGGTTGTTCCAAAGCTGCGGTTCGTGCGAATACTGTAATACCGGCCGCGAAACCTTGTGTCGTTCCGTATTGAACGCAGGCTACACCGCCGACGGCGGCATGGCGACCCACTGTATCGTCGATGCAGACTACGCCGTCAAAGTACCCGACGGCCTCGACCCTGCGCAAGCTTCCAGCATTACCTGCGCCGGCGTAACCACTTACAAAGGCGTGAAAGTTTCCGGCGTGCGTCCGGGACAATGGATTGCCATTTACGGTGCGGGCGGTTTGGGCAACTTGGGTGTCCAATACGCGAAAAAAGTATTCGGCGCACACGTCGTCGCCATCGACATCAATGATGAAAAACTGGCATTCGCTAAAGAAAGCGGCGCAGATTTAGTCATCAACGCTGCCAAAGAAGACGCAGCCAAAGTGATTCAGGAAAAAACCGGCGGCGCACATGCAGCCGTTGTTACCGCCGTATCCGCCGCCGCGTTCAACTCTGCTGTGGACTGCGTCCGCGCAGGCGGCCGCGTCGTCGCCATCGGCCTGCCGCCCGAATCTATGGACCTGTCCATCCCCCGCTTGGTCTTGGACGGCATCGAAGTGGTCGGCTCGCTGGTCGGTACGCGCAAAGACTTGGAAGAAGCCTTCCAATTCGGCGCAGAAGGCTTGGTGGTACCGAAAGTCCAACTGCGTGCTTTGGACGAAGCTCCGGCGATTTTCCAAGAAATGCGCGAAGGCAAAATTACCGGTCGCATGGTTATCGACATGAAAAAAGAATGCGGCTGCGGTCATCATTAATTTGATGCAGGCAGTTGACTAGAAAGGTCGTCTGAAACCCTGTTTTGGGGTTTCAGACGACCTTTTGTTTGATTCGAGCCATCGCGGATTCACACAATCCGAGTCAATCGGCGCAGCCGGATCATCTCATGTCGCAAAGGCGCAGGGGCGATACCTGATTTGACGTTTCCGCTTTTATAACCAACGGCGGACGCGTCGGCAGTACGCTTCATACTCAGCACCGAATTTCTGCGCCAAAACGCGTTCTTCAGGCATGATTTGAAACCGCGTCATATAGGCGGCAAATACCGCCAAAAACAGCCACGGCAACGGATGCGCCAAGTGTCCCGCCCATGCCGCCAGCCAGCAGCCCATGCCCGCATACATCGGGTTGCGGCTGAAACGGTACACGCCGTCTGAAACGAAGTGTTCGGTTTGTTCGGGGTTGAACGGGCTGACGGTCGTGCGCACACGGCGAAACGCCCACACACCTAACACGCCAAACGCCGTCCCAAACGCTATCAAAACAACCGACAGCAATATAGGAAAGCGCGGCAGCATGCCTGCCAGCGCGGATACTTGCGCAGAGGCATACATCAGCAATGCGCAGATAAAACATACCGCCGGCGGCGGGATTTTGGTTTCTAAATTCATATTCTTATCTTTATAAAACGGATACAGTGACGCTTTCAGACGACCTCTTGCCGTCATTCCCAAGTTCAAATCCAATCAAAACGACTCATCCGCTCGCAGATAACGCCATTTGCCGGGCGGCAGTTTACCCAGTTTGACTTTACCCATCCGAATCCGCTTCAACCCGACAACGCGCAAACCGACGAGTTCGCACATACGGCGGATTTGCCGCTTCTTGCCCTGTTTCAACACGAAACGCAGTTGGTCTTCGTTTTGCCATTCTACTTTGGCGGGGCGCAGTTTCTCTCCGTCCAGACTCAATCCGTGGTTAAGCAAGGCAAGTCCTTTTTCGTCCAATTTGCCGCGCACGCGCACCAGATATTCTTTTTCGCTGCCGCTGTTTTCGCCGATAAGCTGCTTGGCGATGCGGCCGTCCTGCGTCAACACCAGCAACCCAACGGAATCGATGTCCAGCCTGCCGGCGGGCGCCAAGCCGAATTTGTGTTTTTCGCTGAACGGAATGCGGCTGTCGTCGCCTTCCCAACGGTTGTCGGCGGTAATCAGCTCGGCGGCGGATTTGTAGCCTTTTTCCGCCTGCGCGCTGACGTAGCCGACGGGCTTGTTGAGCAGGATGGTGACGCGCTCCGCCTGTTTTTCATGCGCCTGCCGGTTGAGGTCGATGCGGTCGCGTTCGGTTACTTTCTGACCGAGTACGGCGGTTTGCCCGTTGACCTTGACCCAGCCTTGCTCGATGTAGCTATCCGCCTCGCGGCGCGAGCATAAGCCCAATTGCGCCATACGCTTGGAAAGGCGCATGGTTTCGTTTGAATCGTGTTCCATAATGGTCTGCCTGAAAAGAATGAATCAGATTATAAAGCCAAACCATCATTTTCCCTACCGACATTATCGCCATACCGCCCAGCTGACGGACGCGCGAAATGCCCGCCCATGCTGAATAAATACCGCCAAACCCGTTTTATGACAAAGGTCGTCTGAATAAACTA
>NZ_KV838105.1:31190-31486 GCF_001838645.1 Neisseria sp. HMSC70E02
TTGCAGCGGCCGCTATCAATTGCGCCTGCCGTCCAAACGCCGTCACGGCAGTACGCACCTTGATTACAACGGCTGGAGCGTGATGGTTATGTTTAATGATTGGGATAGAAACGTTAGGACTATCAATAGGTTTAAACGTAGTGGTTATGATGGAACGGATATTGTCGTCGATACCCGCACCCTGATTCCGGATCGGGCAATGATGCAGGTAACGCGAAAAGGATTTGGCTGGGAAGATCTTGTTGGGGATGACGGTATGCCCTACGAAGCCGATTTATATTTCAAGCTGGATAATG
>NZ_KV838106.1:0-315 GCF_001838645.1 Neisseria sp. HMSC70E02
TATAGGTAACGGTTTCGCCCAGGTTGACTTTGTCCGCATTGCCATTGTCCGCTGCAATGTTCAGACCTTTGTTCAACTCTTTACCAACCTCGTTCAATGCGTCTTGAACGGTGTGTACAGGTGTACCTGCCGTACCGTCGGCATGATTGACGGTAAAGTTAGGTGCTGCGATAGAACCGTCCGCACCAACGGTCGTATTCAGCGCTGTTGCCAACGGTTTGATTTGGCTGACGTTCACTCCGTCGGTGTCTTCCGTACCTTTGGCTATGTTGGCAATTTTATTGCCGCCGTTGTTCAGACCGGCAGTAGTCAGTG
>NZ_KV838107.1:0-746 GCF_001838645.1 Neisseria sp. HMSC70E02
GTTTTTAAGGAAGTTTTCAGACGGCCTGTGCAAAATAAAAACGCAAAAGGTCGTCTGAAAAAAGATTGTCTTGCCGCAACATTTAATTCAATCAGCAACCCCATCCCCTCTCCCGTGGGAGAGGGCTAGGGAGAGGGCAGCAAGCCGCAAGGCTTGCACAAACAGCAACCCGACAACAAAAATGACCACGCCCGAAAAACTATTGACCGCCGACAACCCCGCCCTGCGCCAACGCGCCAAAGCCATGCGTCAAGAAATGAGCGAGGCGGAAGCAAAATTGTGGCAGCACCTGCGGGCAGGCCGTCTGAACGGCTATAAATTCCGCCGCCAGCAGCCGATGGGAAATTATATTGTTGATTTTATGTGCGTAACACCCAAGCTGATTATCGAAGCGGACGGCGGACAGCACACAGAACAAGCCGCATACGACCACGCGCGGACGGCATATCTGAACAGCCTGGGCTTTACCGTGCTGCGTTTTTGGAATCACGAAATTTTGCAGCAGACAAACGATGTGCTGGCAGAAATCCTGCGCGTGTTGCAGGAATTGGAAAAGCAGTCTGCACGGTAGCAGATGGCTGATTTTGATTAAATTATTAAAAATTATAAGGTGCAGGCTGCCTGAATTGAGCATTTATAAAGGTCGTCTGAAAAGTAAAAAGCAGCCTGCACAACCTGTTTTCCTTGCAGAACCCTTCATCCCAACAGCCGCCCCGTCCTCTCTCCCGTGGGAGAGAGTTAGAGAG
>NZ_KV838107.1:846-1436 GCF_001838645.1 Neisseria sp. HMSC70E02
TGCCCTCTCCCCAGCCCTCCCCCACGGGGGAGGGAGCAGGTTGCAGCAGGTTTTACGGTTGCAGGCAGTTTGAAAAGCAACTTGGATTTACAACCGTTGATTTCAGGTCGTCTGAAAAGTAAAAAAGCAGCCTGCAAAACCTATTTTCCTTGCAGCCCCCTTAATCCCAACAGCCGACCCGTCCTCTCTCCCGTGGGAGAGAGTTAGAGAGAGAGCAACAAGCCGCAAGGCTTGTATTTTGAGTGGTAGGATATTGGGAAAGGTTACCGAAATTCGGGGAATGCCCTCTCCCCAGCCCTCCCCCACGGGGGAGGGGGCGGATTATAGCAAGTTTTGCGGTTGCAGGCGGTTTGAAAAGCAACTTGGATTTACAACCGTTGATGCAGGTCGTCTGAAAAACAAAAAGCAACCTACACAACCTATTTTCCTTGCAGAACCCTTAATCGCAACAACCGCCCATCCTCTCTCCCGTGGGAAAGAGCTAGAGAGAGGGCAACAAGCCGCAAGGCTTGTATTTGGTCGGTTAGGGTGTTGGAAAAGATTGCCGTAATTCGGAGAATGCCCTCTCCCCAGCCCTCCCCCACGGGGGA
>NZ_KV838107.1:1536-24457 GCF_001838645.1 Neisseria sp. HMSC70E02
CGTCCTCTCTCCCGTGGGAGAGAGTTAGAGAGAGGGCAACAAACCACAAGGTTTGTATTGGGGCGGTTAGGGTGTTGGGAAAGGTTGCCGCCATTCGGGGAATGCCCTCTCCCCAGCCCTCCCCCACGGGGGAGGGGGCAGGTTGCAGCAGATTCAAGTATTACAGGTCGTCTGAAAAAGAATGCCCGAAATATCAACGGCAGGAATTTTTCAGGTAGCCTTTATCGCAAGGCAGATGGAACAAACGCCGCGAGCGTTTTTTCAGACGACCATTGAAACCATCGGTAGGGTGTGTGCCGCAAGGCACGCACGCGGTGGGTTGAGATTGCAGGGAAAATGAAGAATCAATTTCAGACACCCCAAAGGTAGATTGGGTTGCCAAACCCAACGTTTTTAGATGATTAAGCAGTTTGTGTTGGGTTTTCAACCCAACCTACGCTTGCTGGCAGTAAAAACAAACCGTCAGATTTCAGACGGCATTTGGTAAGTTGGGTTGGCAAACCCAACGTTTAACAGATAATTTGATAAGTTTTGTTGGGTCATGACCCAACCTACGCTTGCTTGCTGATATATCAGATTAATTGGAAGGAGCTTAAATTATGATTTGGTGGGAAAAAACTGTTGAATATGCATTCATTGCATGGTCAAAATTACAATTCAATGCTACCCCATTAAATGGTAACCAAGAGCAAGCGGGAGATACACTATTTTCGGATAAAAATAATCAGTTTTTTCTAATTGAATTCAAAAGAGTAAAAGATACTAAATGTGTTAAGCAGGAACTAAATAAGTTTATCAATCCCAATGAAGCAAAACAGAGCATTAGAGGCAACAAAAATAATATATGCCATTTTGTTGTATATGGTGCTGAATTTATAGACAGGCATAACAATGACCTTGGGTTTGGTTTGTGTTTTGATTTCTATGCTGATTTCATTGAAAATAAAACACAATGCAACTTAGCAAATTCTTTTGAATATGATTTCAGCTACTTTGAGAAATATGCGTTAAATCCAGATGATTTTTTTGGATATATTCAATTTTTCTGTTCTTTAAAAGAAGGAAAAGATTTATATGGAGGTTCTAGCTCTCCTTTTACTAATATATTAGTAGCCACAACAGATGGTACAGTTCTTTCGTTGGACGAATTAATTAGCACATCCCCGATATTGCAGCAGGCTTTGGATGTTCCTGAGCCAAACGCACAACCAAGTGAACCAACGTACACTCCTAAACCAAGTGGACCTAGCTTTTAAAATATAAATTTTTATTGAAAGTAAACACCATGCCCAAACGTACCGACCTAAAATCCATCCTTATCATCGGCGCCGGCCCTATCGTTATCGGTCAGGCCTGCGAATTTGACTATTCGGGCGCACAGGCCTGTAAGGCTTTGCGTGAAGAAGGCTATAAAGTCATTCTGGTGAATTCCAACCCCGCCACGATTATGACCGACCCTGAAATGGCGGATGTTACCTACATCGAGCCGATTATGTGGCAGACGGTGGAGAAGATTATCGCCAAGGAGCGGCCCGATGCGATTCTGCCCACGATGGGCGGCCAGACCGCGCTGAACTGTGCGCTGGATTTGGCGCGCAACGGCGTGTTGGCGAAATACAATGTTGAATTAATCGGCGCGACGGAAGACGCGATCGACAAGGCGGAAGACCGCGGCCGCTTTAAGGAGGCGATGGAGAAAATCGGCCTCTCCTGCCCGAAATCTTTTGTCTGCCACACGATGAACGAAGCCTTGGCGGCGCAGGAACAGGTCGGCTTTCCGACGCTGATTCGTCCGTCTTTCACGATGGGCGGTTCGGGTGGCGGCATTGCCTACAATAAAGACGAGTTTTTGGCGATTTGTGAACGCGGTTTTGACGCGTCGCCCACGCATGAGCTGCTGATTGAGCAGTCCGTCCTCGGCTGGAAAGAGTACGAGATGGAAGTTGTACGCGATAAAAACGACAACTGCATCATTATCTGCTCGATTGAAAACTTCGACCCTATGGGTGTTCATACGGGCGACTCCATCACTGTTGCGCCTGCACAAACATTGACCGACAAAGAATACCAAATCATGCGTAATGCTTCGTTGGCAGTATTGCGCGAAATCGGCGTGGATACTGGTGGCTCGAACGTGCAGTTTGCGGTGAACCCTGAAAACGGCGAAATGATTGTGATTGAGATGAATCCGCGCGTGAGCCGTTCGTCTGCGCTGGCTTCCAAAGCGACGGGCTTCCCGATTGCGAAAGTGGCGGCGAAGCTGGCGGTCGGCTTTACGCTGGACGAGTTGCGCAACGACATCACCGGCGGCCGCACGCCCGCGTCGTTCGAGCCTTCCATCGACTATGTCGTCACCAAAATCCCGCGTTTTGCGTTTGAAAAATTCCCTGCCGCAGACGACCGCCTGACCACGCAGATGAAATCGGTGGGCGAAGTGATGGCGATGGGCCGCACCATTCAGGAAAGTTTCCAAAAAGCCCTGCGCGGCTTGGAAACAGGCTTGTGCGGCTTCAATCCGAGAAGCTCCGACAAAGCGGAAATCCGCCGCGAACTGGCGAACCCCGGCCCCGAACGTATGCTGTTTGTGGCAGATGCGTTCCGTGCGGGCTTCACGCTGGAAGAAATTCACGAAATCTGTGCCATCGACCCTTGGTTCTTGGCGCAAATCGAAGACTTGGTGAAAGAAGAGCGGCAGGTAAGTGCAGGCTGCCTGCAAGATTTGGATTTCGCCGCCTTACGTCGTCTGAAACGCAAAGGCTTCTCCGACAAACGCATCGCGCAGCTTTTAGGCGTTAAAGAAAAAGCAGTGCGCGAACACCGCTACGCGCTGAAGCTGCATCCCGTGTATAAACGCGTCGATACCTGCGCCGCCGAGTTCGCCACCGAAACCGCCTACCTCTACTCTACTTACGAAGAAGAATGCGAAGCGCGTCCTTCCGACCGTAAAAAAGTGATGATTCTCGGCGGCGGCCCGAACCGCATCGGTCAAGGCATCGAGTTTGACTATTGCTGCGTTCACGCCGCGCTCGCCCTGCGCGAATCGGGCTTTGAAACCATCATGGTCAACTGCAACCCCGAAACCGTGTCCACCGACTTCGACACCAGCGACCGCCTCTATTTCGAGCCGCTGACACTGGAAGACGTGTTGGAAATCGTCCGCACCGAAAACCCGTGGGGCGTGATTGTGCATTACGGCGGTCAAACCCCGCTCAAACTCGCCAACGCATTGGTTGAAAATGGCGTGAACATCATCGGCACGTCCGCCGACAGCATCGATGCCGCCGAAGACCGCGAACGCTTCCAAAAAGTGTTGAACGACTTAGGCCTGCGCCAACCGCCCAACCGCATCGCCCACAACGAAGAAGAAGCGCTCGTCAAAGCCGAAGAAATCGGTTATCCGCTGGTCGTGCGCCCGTCTTACGTCCTCGGCGGCCGCGCCATGCAGGTCGTCCACTCCGCCGAAGAGCTGCAAAAATACATGCGCGAAGCCGTGCAGGTATCCGAAGACAGCCCCGTGTTGCTCGACTTCTTCCTGAACAACGCGATTGAAGTCGATGTGGACTGCGTTTCAGACGGCAAAGACGTCGTTATCGGCGGCATCATGCAGCACGTCGAACAGGCAGGCATCCACTCTGGCGACTCTGGCTGCTCGCTGCCGCCCTACTCGCTCAGCGAAGAAATCCAAGACGAAATCCGCCGCCAAACCAAAGCCATGGCCTACGCGCTGGGCGTGGTCGGCCTGATGAACGTACAGTTTGCCGTGCAGGACGGCGTGGTGTTCGTGTTGGAAGTGAACCCGCGCGCCAGCCGCACCGTGCCTTTCGTCTCCAAAGCCACCGGCGTGCCGCTCGCCAAAGTCGGCGCACGCTGCATGGCAGGCATTTCCCTGCAAGAGCAAGGCGTGGAAAAAGAAGTCGTCCCCGATTTCTATGCCGTTAAAGAAGCCGTGTTCCCCTTCATCAAATTCCCCGGCGTGGACACCATCCTCGGCCCCGAAATGCGCTCCACCGGCGAAGTGATGGGCGTGGGCGCAAGCTTCGGCGAAGCCTACTACAAAGCCCAACTCGGTGCAGGCGAACGCCTGAACCCAACCGGCAAAATCTTCCTCGCCGTGCGCGACGAAGACAAACCGCTCATCGTCAAAACCGCGCAAAACTTTCAAGCCCTCGGCTACGGCGTCTGCGCCACACGCGGCACTGCCGAATACCTGAAAGAGCACGGCATCATCGTGCAAGCGGTGAACAAAGTGCAGGAAGGCCGCCCGCACATCGTGGACGCGATTAAAAACGGCGAAATCGCGCTGGTGGTCAACACCGTCAGCAGCTCGGCACAATCCATCGCCGACAGCCACAGCATCCGCCGCACCTCCCTCACCCAACGCGTGCCGCAATACACCACCATCGCCGGTGGCGAAGCCATGAGCGAAGGCGCAAAAAGCCGCGACCACTTGGGCGTATACAGCGTGCAGGAGTTGCATGGACGGCTGAAGGCGTTGAAGTAATGGAAATACAGGCTGCCTGAAAACTAGAGAAAACAGTTTCAGGCAGCCTGAAATTTGACAATACACAGCAAAAGGAAAATGGAATGTTTTGGTTATTAGTGATTTTGATAGTTATCGTTTTGTGGCTGGTGAAAGTGTATAACAAGCTACAAAGCAGTATGCAGAATATCCGTGAAGGATTTTCCAATCTGCAGGCGGGATTAAAAAAACGTCAACAACTAAGCGGGCAAATTATTGAAATCGCTTCAGGTTATTTAGAACACGAACAGGTCACTCAATTGCGCGTGGCTCAGTCGCAAAACACCCAACAACTGGCTGCAATGGCACAAAATTTCCCCCAGCTGAAAGCAGATGCCACCTATCAAAAACTGATGGGACAGCTGGAAGCATTGGAAAATGACATTTTGGCGCGCCGAGAAAATTATAATAACCGGGTGAAGCGGTTCAACAGCTACCGTAATTCATTTCCTGCGGTGTTAGTAGCTCAAAAACTGTCGTTTGACACGGTGGAGTACTTTGACAGCGATGATGAAAAATTTGATGCACAAGTACAAAGTTTTGCGCGCGACGATAGCGCTGTACTGCAAGAAATTATCGGAAACAGCGCAAAAGCCGTGAAAAATATTTCCACTCAGGCTGTTCAGGTAGTACAGGGCAACAAAAAACAACTCGGAAATCAGACTAACGACGTAACACAGCCCACCAACAGTACAGATAATCCAGCTGATACATCGTCTGAAAAACCAGAATAAACCTACCCTGAGAACCAGGCAGTAAAGCTGCCAACGGGGCAACCTAAAAAGCCACAACTCCCTAGGCGTATACAGCGTATAGGAGGTACATGGATGCTTGAAAAATAGGGGCTGAATCTGAATTAGGTTTAGCTTCAACAAAAAGGTCGTCTGAAAACCAATTTTCCGGTTTTCAGACGACCTTTTCTCTATTATTTCCCTACCTTATTCGGGACGCATTTGAGGGAACAAAATCACGTCGCGGATGGTTTGCGAATCGGTCAGCAGCATCACCAAGCGGTCGATGCCGATGCCGCAACCGCCTGTCGGCGGCAGGCCGAATTCCATCGCTCGGATGTAGTCGGCATCGTAGTGCATAGCTTCGTCGTCGCCCGCGTCTTTTTGCGCCACTTGCGCTTTGAAGCGTTCGGCTTGGTCTTCGGGGTCGTTCAACTCGGAATAGCCGTTTGCCAGCTCGCGGCCGACAACGAACAATTCGAAACGCTCGGTCAGACCTTGTTTCGTATCCGAAGCGCGTGCCAACGGGGAAACTTCGACCGGGTAATCGACGATGAAGGTCGGGTTCCACAGTTTGCCCTCGGCGCAACCTTCAAACAGGGCAAGCTGCAGACTGCCGATGCCGGGGGACGGCGGCAGGCTTTCGCCGTGTTTGACGATTTCTTTTTTCAGCCACTCCGCATCGTTCAACTGCTCGTCGGTGTAGTGCGGATTGTATTTTTTGATGGCTTCGAGAATGGTCAGGCGTTCGAACGGGCTTTCCAAATCGACTTCTTTGCCGTTGTAGCTGATTTTCGCCGTGCCGTTTACCGTGCGCGATGCGTTGCGGATGATGTCTTCCGCCATCTGCATCATGCGTTCGTAGTCGGAGAAGGCTTCGTAGAATTCAATCATGGTGAATTCGGGGTTGTGGCGCACCGACATACCTTCGTTGCGGAAGCTGCGGTTGATTTCAAACACGCGCTCCAAACCGCCTACCACCAAGCGTTTCAGATACAGCTCGGGGGCGATGCGCAGGTAGAGCGGGATGTCCAAGGCATTGTGGTGGGTCACGAACGGTTTCGCCGTCGCGCCGCCGGGAATCGGGTGCATCATCGGGGTTTCGACTTCGAGATAATGCTCGTTCACCATGAAATTGCGCACGGATTGGATGATTTGGCTGCGTTTGATGAAGGTATTGCGCGATTCTTCGTTGGCAATCAAATCGACGTAGCGTTGGCGGTATTTGGTTTCCTGATCGCTCAAGCCTTTATGTTTGTCGGGTAGCGGGCGCAGGGATTTGGACAGCAGGCGGATGTCGGACACGCGCACGGTCAATTCGCCGTGGTTGGTTTTGAACAAAGTGCCTTCCGCGCCGACGATGTCGCCCAAGTCCCAGTGGTTGAAATCGTCTAAAACTTCCTGACTCACGCCTTTGTTGTTCAGATAAAGCTGGATTTGACCGGTAACGTCTTGAATGGTGGCAAAGCTCGCCTTGCCCATTTGACGCTTCAGCATCATGCGGCCGGCAATTTTGACAGGAACGGCTTGCGGGTCGAGTTCTTCTTTGCCGATTTCGCCGTATTGGGCGTGCAAATCGGCGGCAAAGCTGTCGCGCTTGAAGTCGTTGGGATAGGCAATGCGCTGTTGGCGGATGTTGTGCAGTTTTTCGCGGCGCAGGGCGATGATTTGGTTTTCGTCCAACTGCGGCTCGGTTTGCGGATTGTTTTGTTCGCTCATGGTGTTTCCCGGAAAAATAAATCAGGCGCAATCTGTTTCAGACGACCTGATTGAATCACAAAATTTGCGCATATTTTACGCGATGTCGGTGTTTTTTTCTATCCGGCTCAAAAGGTCGTCTGAAAAACATCGGGCAGGGGTTTTCGGTCAATCCGTTTGGCGGGAAAAAGATACCTGAAATCAAGTTTGGAAAAACATTTGGCTTTTTTGCTGTTATACTCATTCCATTTATTTCAAATCAATATCTGAAGATTATGTACTGGTCTATTCCTGATATCCCCGATACCATCGTCGCCCGCAAAAACAGCAAGTGGAATACCCCTTGGGTATGGCTGACGGTATTGGCTTTGCTTTTCATTGCGGCGTTGATTGTTGTGTTGTGGCTGAAAATCAGCCCGTTTTATCTGTTGATACCGGTTGGCGTTTGGGGCGCGGCTTTGCTGTACCGCTTTATCTTGTCGATGAACCGCAGCGCGGCGGCAGATGCTTGGGAAACCGAAAAAGCGAATATCCGCAAAAAATGGACGGATTGGGCGCAAAGAAGTATCGTATTGGTTGATTCACACACCATCCTGCCCGACCCCTTGTCGCTGCCGGACGTCATTACCCAAGCCTCAGGTGGACGAAATGCCGATCTTTTTCTGTTTCCGCGTGATGAAGACGAAGACCTGTGGCGCAGCGGCTATCCTTACGTTGCCGAACATTTTTACCAAAAATTGAGCGAATTGGCGGAGTATCGGCAGCCTGTGACCCTACACATCGATGCGCCGGACGAAGAAGCGTATTTGAACTGGCAGCAGAGATTTGAAGAAATTGCCGAAATGGCGGGTGTCCGCGCGACTATCAAGCCTTTGTCCGATGGCGAAAGTTTGATGGGCGATTGGGTGGAAAACCGTCAATTTGAAGGCATCCATGTGATTTTTTCGGCATGGCTGAACGAAGACGCTTCAGATGCCGAGTTTACAGAAAACGCAACTTGGCTGGTGTTTGCCTCGCCTTATGCCGCCAAACAGAACAAATTGCCCGTCAAAGCGGTTTTGCAGCGTCCGATTGCCATCTCCTTGTCCGACGAAACAGCGCAAAACAAATCTTTCAGACACTACGCCGATTACGCTTTGAAAAACCGCACCGTCCATGCCGCCTGGTTTACCGCACCACCTAAAGATACGCAACAATACGTCGGCAAACTTCGCCAAGCAGGCGTCAGCTGGAACGATAATTTCGACCTGCCCCTGATACACACGCCCGAACCCTATACAGGTCAGCTTCCGCGAGAAAGCCACTGGCTGACTTTGGGCTTGATGGCTGAAAACAGCGACCAGCAAAACCAATTGTTCGGCTGGCAGAAAGACGGCAATCTGTACATGGGCTGCCTGATTCATCAAAATTCAGCAGCATAAGCCGACTATCTTGTCATGGTACAAAAGGTCGTCTGAAAACTTGAAGTTTGGGTTTTCAGACGACCTTTTTATTGAATCGATACATACTTGGAGCAGACCGAACCCGTAGCGTGGGCTTTGCCCACGATATGAATGTACGGATACCGCCCAATTTAGATGGTTAAATGGCAGATTTCGTGGGCTACGGATTGCTGCAACGGCAACCTGTCCCTTCCCCCGTCCGGCGGGTGAAGGTTAGGATGGGGGTGGTTCTATGGCTTTGGGTAAAATCAAATTAGTTTGCTCCATAGAGCCACCCTCTCCCCAGCCCTCTCCCGCCAGACGGGAGAGAGGGTAGGTTGTAGATAAAAACGAGGTCGTCTGAAACTTTAAGATTCGGGTTTTAAAGAAACAAACCCGTTCATACCCGTTTTCAGACGACCCGTGTATTCAATCAATACAGATTTTGGATAACTCAAGTAGCGTGGGCTTCGCCCACGAAATCCATCATTTAAATAATCAAAATCAGACAATAGCCGAATGTGCTTTCATTTTGGCATTCATATCGCGGGCAAAGCCCACGCTACGGATTGCTGTAACGGCAATCTGCTCCTTCCCCCGTCCGGCGGGGGATGGTTGGGATGGGGATGGTTCTATGGCTTTGGGTAAAATCAAATTAGTTTGCTCCATAGAGCCACCCTCTCCCCAACCCTCTCCCACCAGACGGGAGAGGGAGCAAGTTACAGATAAAAACAAGGTCGTCTGAAAACCTGAATCCCAAGTTTTCAGACGACCTCTTTATTTTCAAACCCAACTTACTTGACGCGTCCTGCTTTCAACACGCGTTGGGCGAAGAACACCATGCCTGTGATGAAGAACGCCAGTCCCAGCCATGATGCGGTGGTTTCCCAGTTTTCTAGACCCAGCGCGAGCGGGGCGTCGGAGCCACCGTTGGTCACGGAGAAGGCGATGATGAATGCCATCACTACGCCGACCAGGCTTTCGCCGACAATCAAACCGGCGGAGAACAAGGTTCCGATACGCTCGGCGTTTTTCAGACGACCTTCACGGTTTTCCGCTTTCTTGCCGATGATGTGTTTCAACACCGCCGCCAACACTGCACCGATCACGATGGGCATAGTGACGGACGGCGGCAGGTAGATGCCCATGCCGACTGCGAGGACAGGCAGTGCGCGTTTGCCGCCGGACGATTTTTTCAACACCAAATCGACGACGATTAACACCGCGCCGATCGCGATACCGGTGAAGATGTACGCCCATTCAAGGTTGTGGGCGAAAATACCCGACGCGATGGTCGTCATCAAAGTCGCTTGCGGAGCCGCCAAAGCCTGCGCCGCGTCCATGCCTTCGCGCGGCATTGCGCCGGTAAAGCCATAAGCTTCGTAGAGCAGTTCCAACACGGGCGAGATGACGAATGCGCCGACGATACAGCCGATAATCAACGCAATCTGTTGTCTCCAAGGCGTTGCTTTGAGCAGGTAGCCGGTTTTCAAGTCTTGCAGGTTGTCGTTGGAGATCGAAGCCACACAAATCACTGCCGAGCCGCAGAACAAGGTCAGAGCCAGCAAGAATTTGCGGTTGGCCTCATCCGCCATCAAGCCGCCGGATTCGCCCACGACCAACAACACCAGCGAAATGATAACGATGGAAACGATGCCCACGCCGGAAATCGGGCTGGAAGACGAGCCGACCAAACCTGCCATATAACCGCAGGCAGCGGCGACCAAAAAGCCGATGACGGAAGCCAAAAGCGTACAAACGACCACCAAAAGCCAAGCCATGCCGCCCGTAATGTGCGAATCGCCGATAAAGTGATAAAACGATACGCCCAAAATCAGCATCATGGACAATACCCAAAAAATCATGGCTTTAGGCGACAAATCCTGTTCGGCGCGTTCCGCAGCGGGTGCTCCGCCTCCGAAACTCTTGAACGACATTTTCAGGCCTTCCAGCATCGGCTTGAGCAGCATCAAAAGCGTCCAAACCGCCGCAATACCGATGGTACCCGCGCCGATAAAGCGTACTTTTTCCTTCCACAGCTTCATCGCAAACGCCGCCATTTCCATATCGGCAGGCTGCGGAATGTGCGATGAAAAATACGGCACGGCAATACCCCAAGCAATCGAAATGCCCAACAGGATGGCGATACCGCCCGTCAGTCCGACCAGATAGCCCGCGCCCAACAATGCCAACGAAAAGCCCATCGGCAGTTGGAAAATCGCCGTGCCGCTTTTAAACCAATAACTCGCGCTGTCGGCAATCACGCGCAAACCGTTGGAACAAAAGCTCATAAAGCCCGCCAACGCGCCGCCTGCCGCCAGCTCTTTAATGCCGCTGCCGCCCTGACGGCCTTCCTCTTCCTCGTGGCTGCCGACTTTCAAAATCTCCGCCGCCGCCACGCCTTCGGGATAAGGCAACTCGCTTTTCACCACCATCGCATAACGCAGCGGAATGGTGAAAATCACCCCCAAAATCCCGCCGGCAATACATAAAAGCGTCGTCTGCCAAAACGGGAAACCGCTCCAGTAGCCCGCCATCAGCAAACCGGGCAGGACGAAGATGATGGTCGAAAGCGTACCCGCCGCCGAAGCCTGCGTCTGCACCATATTGTTTTCCAAAATATTGCTGCCTTTGCAAAACTTCAAAACCGCCATCGAAATCACCGCCGCCGGAATCGACGAAGCAAAGGTCAGACCGACCTTCAAGCCGAGGTAAACGTTCGATGCGGTAAAGATCACGGTAATCAGCGCACCGAGTATCATGCCCCGAAGCGTCAGCTCGCGGTAATCCGCGTAAGGATCGTGGGTGGATTGTGTCATCGTGGATAGCCTTTCGGTTGATAAAAAACACGACGGCAGGCTCGAACCGGCTGCCGAATCTGCCTTTATGGTGTTGCGGCGGCAAGGAAATGTCAAGTTAGACAAAGAATGTGCAAAGAAAGCGGAAAAGTATAGTGGATTAAAATTGCAATGATACGGCGTTGCCAACGCCCTTATGTACTACCCGTACACGGCGGGCGTTGCCGCCTTGTCTCATTTTTATTTTAATCCACTATAAAAGGTCGTCTGAAACCGGTGGCCGCATTTTCAGACGACCTTAGCGGCTCAAATCGCCTCACCCAACCCTGAAAAACCTCCAAATCCCACCATTTATAGTGGATTAATTTTAAATCAGGACAAGGCGACGAAGCCGCAGACAGTACAGATAGTACGGCACCGATTCACTTGGTGCTTCAGCACCTTAGAGAATCGTTTTCTTTGAGCTAAGGCGAGGTAACGCCGTACCGGTTTAAAGTGAATCCACTATATTCCCTCAATGACCGACCGTCCTTATATAAAAAAATCCGTTCCTCCCGTTGACGGATCGTTCAGATTCGGAGCCTGCTCCGGATTTCAGACGACCTGTTGTCGCTTTTACGCCACTTCAAACAACTTTAAAGATAACGTCATTTCATGACAAAACCTTGCAATCGGCTTGCAATCGCGTCCCAGTCGTAATTTCAACCCGATAGATACAGGAAATTTCACTTCAGACGGCCCAAACGGATTGAATAGCCAAGATTTACACGGTAAACTTATACAATTAAAAAATTTTATGATTTACTCACTATTATGAAACCCGCCTTCGACATAAAGTCAGCCCGGCTTGACGTGCTGGCTATTCACCTGCATACCGCAGACTTGACCGAACTGGAAGAATTTTTGCGCCAACGCGCCGGTCAATACCAAGAATTGGATGTCGTCCCCTTCGTTTTGGATGTGCAGGATTTTGACCATCCCGAGTCATTGGACATCGGTTCCATGATTTCCCTTTTCGCCCGTTACGGCATGCAGATTCTGGGGCTGCGCCACGAAAGCGAATATTGGGCATCCTTCGCAGCACGTTACCATTTGGTTTTCAGCCGTAGCGACAAATCCGAGCCGCAACAGCCCAAAATCAACCAAGAGCCTGCACCCGTTCAGGCAACGGTCATCAGCAACCCGACCGTCCTCATCAGCACACCCGTCCGCACCGGACAACAGGTTTACGCGGAAAACGGCGACCTTATCGTGACCGGCATCGTCAGCCAAGGTGCGGAACTCATTGCCGACGGAAACATTCATATTTATGCGCCCATGCGCGGCAGGGCTCTGGCAGGCGCGAAAGGCAACACCAACGCGCGCATCTTCATCCACTCCATGCAGGCGGAACTGGTCTCCGTAGCGGGCATCTACCGCAATTTCGAACAAGACCTGCCCGACCACCTGCACAAAAAAGCCGTACAGGTTTCATTGCAAGACAACCGCCTGGTTATCAGCGCAATCGACACAGATTAACCATTCCAAGCATTTGATAAAGGAAACATCGTGACAAAAATCATCGTAGTAACTTCAGGCAAAGGCGGCGTAGGCAAAACCACGACCAGCGCCAGTATCGCAACCGGACTGGCTCTGCGCGGCCACAAAACAGCCGTCATCGACTTTGACGTCGGCTTGCGCAACCTCGACCTGATTATGGGTTGCGAACGACGCGTCGTTTACGACCTGGTTAACGTTATCCAAGGCGAAGCCACGCTCACCCAAGCTCTGATTAAAGACAAAAACTGCGAAAACCTCTTCATCCTGCCCGCATCGCAAACCCGCGACAAAGACGCGCTGACCCGTGAAGGCGTTGAGAAAGTCATGCAGGAATTGAGCAGTGACAAAATGGGATTCGAATACATCATCTGCGACTCCCCCGCCGGTATCGAACAAGGCGCATTGATGGCGCTTTACTTCGCCGACGAAGCCATCGTCACCACCAACCCCGAAGTATCCAGTGTCCGCGACTCCGACCGCATCTTGGGCATCCTGCAAAGCAAATCCCGCAAAGCCGAACAAGGCGGCACGGTCAAAGAACACCTGCTGATTACCCGCTACTCGCCCGAGCGCGTCAACAAAGGCGAAATGCTGTCCGTACAAGATATTTGCGACATCTTGCGCATCCCGCTCATCGGCGTCATTCCCGAATCGCAAAACGTCCTGCAAGCGTCCAATGCCGGCGAACCCGTCATCCACCAAGACAGCGCAACTGCCGCAGAAGCCTACAAAGACGTTATCGCGCGCCTCTTGGGTGAAAACCGTGAAATGCGTTTCCTCGAAGCCGAGAAAAAAGGCTTCTTCAAACGGCTGTTCGGAGGCTAAGTCATGTCATTAATGGATATGTTGTTCGGCAGAAAACCGAAAACCGCCGCCGTTGCACGCGACCGCCTGCAAATCATCATTGCCCAAGAGCGCGCGCAAGAAGGTCAAGCGCCCGATTACCTGCCGACCCTGCGCAAAGAATTGCTGGAAGTATTGTCCAAATACGTCAACGTTTCCCTGGACGACATCCGCATTTCCCAAGAAAAGCAGGACGGTATGGACGTTCTCGAATTGAACATCACCCTGCCTGAACAAAAAACGGAACAGAAAAAGGCTTAACACATGACCTTGACCGAATTGCGTTACATCGTAGCCGTCGCGCAGGAACGTCATTTCGGACGTGCCGCGCGCCGCTGCTTTGTCAGCCAGCCCACCCTTTCCATCGCCATCAAAAAGCTGGAGGAAGAGCTGTCGGTATCCCTGTTTGACCGCAGCAGCAACGACATCATCACCACCGAAGCGGGCGAGCGCATCGTTGCCCAAGCCCGCCGCGTGTTGGAAGAAGCCGAGCTGATCAAGCACCTTGCCAGCGAAGAGCAAAACGAATTGGAAGGCGCATTCAAACTCGGTCTGATTTTTACCGTCGCCCCCTACCTTCTGCCCAAGCTCATCATTTCCCTGCGCGAAACCGCGCCGAAAATGCCCCTGATGCTTGAAGAGAACTACACGCACATCCTGACCGAATCGCTCAAGCGCGGCGACGTCGATGCCATCGTAGTCGCAGAACCCTTCCAAGAGCCTGGCATCGTCACCGAGCCGCTGTATGACGAGCCTTTCTTCGTCATCGTCCCCAAAGGACACCATTTCGAAGAACTCGATGCCGTCACCCCGCAGATGTTGAGCGAAGAGCAGGTCTTGTTGCTGACTGAAGGCAACTGTATGCGCGATCAGGTCTTATCAAGCTGCTCCGAGCTGGCCGCCAAGCAGAAAATCCAAGGTCTGACCAACACCCTGCAAGGCAGCTCCATCAACACCATCCGCCACATGGTTGCCAGCGGTCTCGCCATCAGCGTCATGCCCGCTACCGCACTGACCGAAAACGACCATTTGCTGTTCAGCATCATCCCGTTTTCAGGCTCCGTCCCGCACCGCCGCGTCGTTTTGGCATACCGTCGGAACTTCGTCCGCCCCAAAGCATTGACTGCCTTACGGACCGCCATCCTTAATTCCCATCTTCACGGCGTTACTTTTGTCCAAGAGTAAAGCGCATTGAATACCGGGCATCGATGAAATCATGCACAGGGCTTTCAATCGTGATGATATTCAACAAGCCGCCGATTTTTTCGGCGGCTTGTTTTTTGTGTCTCAGCAGATGGATAAGCCAGAAATCGTGTAGAACGTTCGATCAGATAAACTTGTACTTTAATGCCTTAAAACATGATTCTCTTTGAACTCGAACATGACAAAGCTTCAACAGTTTCCAATCAATAAGCCGACCATCTAATACAAAACGTCGTCTGAAAACCCCAAATACGGTTTTCAGACGACGTTTTATTTTTACTTGCCTTAAATCTCACTACCGCCGACGGTCAGTCCCGAATCAATCCGCAAGGTCGGTTGTCCGACGCCGACAGGAACGCTCTGTCCATCTTTGCCGCACACGCCGACACCGCTGTCCAACGCAGTATCGTTGCCTATCATGGAAACATGTTTCAACACTTCAGGTCCGTTGCCGATGATGGTCGCGCCTTTGACAGGATATTGCAGTTTGCCGCCTTCGACCCACCACGCTTCGGATGCGCTGAAGACAAATTTGCCGCTGGTGATGTCCACTTGTCCACCGCCGAAGTTGACGGCGTAAATGCCTTTGTCGATGGACGCGATGATTTCGTCGGGTTCGTAGCCGCCGTTTTCCATGAAGGTATTGGTCATGCGCGGCATAGGAGCGGAGGCGTAGCTTTCGCGGCGGCCGTTGCCGGTGGATTGCGTACCCATCAGGCGGGCGTTGGTTTCGTCCTGCATATAGCCGACCAAGATGCCGTCTTCAATCAATACGGTGCGGCGTGTTTCGTTGCCTTCATCGTCGATATTGAGCGAACCGCGCCTGTCGGCAATGTCGCCCTGATCAACGACGGTAACGCCTTTGGCGGCAACGCGCTCGCCGATTCTACCTGAAAAGACACTGGTTTCTTTGCGGTTGAAATCGCCTTCCAAACCGTGTCCGACGGCTTCATGTAGCAACACGCCCGGCCAGCCGTTGCCCAAGACAACGGTCATTTCGCCTGCGGGTGCGGGGCGGGATTCGAGATTAATCAAGGCTTGTTTGACGGCGGCATCGACAAACTGCCGCACCAAAGTTTCATCAAAATAAGCTAAGTCGTAGCGACCACCGCCGCCCGCGCTGCCCTGCTCTCTCCGGTCGCCCTGTTTGGCGATGACGGTAACGTTCAGGCGCACCATCGGACGGATGTCGGCGGCGTGCCTGCCGTCGAGGCGGGCAATGTAAATCATGTCGTATTCGCAAGTCAGCCCCGCCATCACTTGCACAATGCGCGGATCGGCTGCTTTGGCAAGCGTTTCCACTTTGTTCAATAAGGCAACTTTGGCAGCGGAATCGAGACCGATAATGGGATTCAGCACCGCATGGATGGATTTGCCGTATGCGGCGGACGGGACTTTGACAGAAGCTTCGCCGCCTGCCGCGCCGATGACGCGGACGGCTTGGGCGGAACGGTTGATCGAATCGATACACAAACTGTCCGCATAGGCAAAAGCAGTTTTTTCGCCCGAAACAGCGCGCACGCCCACCCCCTGATCGATTTGGAAACTGCCCGATTTGACGATGCCCTCTTCCAAATGCCAGCTTTCAAAAGCAGTGCGCTGGCAATAAATGTCGGCGTAATCGACGTGATGCGCGCCGATGATGCTCAGGCTTTTGGCGAGCAGCTCAGGGGAAAGGTGATTGGCTTCGAGCAAATCGCGCTGTACGGTAGCGTAAGTTGAGTGCATGGTTTTCAGACGACCTTCAAGGCTGGGGAAACTTGGGGCTTGATTATACGGCATTTATTCTCGTTCTAGTCGAATAGATAAAAAGCGCAATCAAGTTTCCGTACTGACCTGACAGGCGGCGGACTAAGCTGCATCATGTCTTACGGTTTTCTTGAGATTGAACCGGAACGCTTGGACCGCTTTATGCTTGAGGTCGTCTGAATCGGCTGTCTGCACATTCCATCCTATTCATTTGCATGAATAATCGGCTTGCCCTAGCCCGTTAAATCATGTTAGGTTATGATGTTTCTTTTTAATATGTGAACAGATGGTCTGAGGGTCGTCTGAAACGGAGAAAAGGCATGAATGCCGTAGTGGTTGCAGTAATCGTTATGCTCGTGTTGTCGCTATCGCGGGTACACGTCGTATTGAGCCTGACTGTCGGTGCGTTCGTCGGCGGACTGGTGGCGGGAATGCCGCTGGAAAACATCGTGGATACGGCGGGCAATGTAACGCAGTCGGGGATTATTCCCGTGTTTAACGAAGGCTTGAAGGGCGGCGCGCGGATTTCTTTGTCTTATGCGATGCTCGGTGCGTTCGCGATGGCGATTACCTATTCGGGGCTGCCGCAGCAGCTTGCGGGCGGCATTATCCGCAAACTCAACAACAGTCAGGATGCCGCAAAAGGCGAAAGTTCGGTGAAATGGACGCTGTTGCTGATTATTTTGGCGATGGGCATCATGAGTCAAAACGTCGTGCCTATCCATATCGCGTTTATTCCAATGATTATTCCGCCGCTTTTGCTGGTGTTTAACCGTTTGAAAGTCGACCGCCGCCTGGTGGCGTGTGTGATTACGTTCGGTTTGGTGACGACTTATATGTTCCTGCCTTACGGCTTCGGTACGATTTTCTTGAACGACATCCTCTTGGGCAACATCAAATCTGCGGGCATGGATGTAAAAGACATCAGTGTCATGCACGCGATGGCGATTCCTGCGCTGGGTATGGTGGCGGGGCTGCTGGCGGCGTTTGTCCACTACCGCAAATCACGCATTTATCAAACCAATACTGTCGATACGGAAGACAACCGCGAAGCATCCGAACAGCCCCAGCCTTCGGCTTACCGCAGTCTAGTGGCGGCAATCGCGATCGGTGTGTGTTTTGCGATTCAGTTGATGTATAAAGATTCGCTGGTGTTGGGCGCGATGTTGGGTTTTGCCGTCTTCATGATGCTCGGTGTGATGAACCGCAATGCCGCCAGTGATGTGTTCGGCGAAGGCATCAAAATGATGGCGATGGTCGGTTTCATCATGATTGCGGCGCAAGGTTTTGCGGCAGTCATGACCGCGACAGGCGAAATCAAACCGCTGGTCGAACATAGTATGCAGCTTTTTGGCGGCAATAAAGGCATGGCGGCATTTGCCATGTTGTTTGTCGGATTGTTGGTCACCATGGGCATCGGCTCTTCTTTCTCTACTTTGCCGATCATTACCGCAATTTATGTGCCGCTGTGTATCAGCCTTGGCTTCTCACCGCTGGCAACCGTCGCCATCGTCGGTACGGCGGGCGCATTGGGCGACGCCGGTTCGCCCGCGTCCGACTCGACGCTCGGCCCGACCATGGGTTTGAACGCCGACGGACAACACGACCACATCCGCGACTCCGTCATCCCAACCTTTATCCACTACAATATCCCGCTGATGATTGCCGGCTGGATTGCCGCTATGGTGCTGTAAATGAGTGAAATGGACGAATTGGAACACCGCATCATCGAGCTGGAAATCCAAACCGCGCTTCAGGAAGACTTAATCGGCAGCCTGAACGATACGGTGGCGAAAATGCAGCAGACGCTGGATTTGCAGCAGGCGCAGTTGAGGCTGCTTTATCAGAAAATGCAGGATAAAGGCGCAAACGGAGAGCGCGAACCTTACAGCCTGCGTGATGAAATTCCGCCGCATTATTGAAGCGGAAATATGAAAGAAGGTCGTCTGAAAAAACCGAATCAAGGTTTTCAGACGACCTTCAAATTTTAAAACCCAAATTAAAATGACGAACCTTCCTGTTTCAAAAACTCCGCCTCTTCCTCCGTGCTTTCACGCCCCAATACGGCATTGCGGTGCGGATAGCGTCCGAAGCGGTCGATGATGACTTTGTGTTTGATTTCAAAATCCAATGCGTGTCCGTCGGTATAACGTTCAAACAGCGGAACGGCTTGTTCGTGGACAACTTGGCTTTCGCTGTGCATCAACGGCATGAGCATGAAATGGCGTTCGTGCGATAGGAGGTCGGCGAAACTGGGCTGACGGACGGCTTCTTGGGCAAGGATGAGAGCGGCCAAATCTTGGGCAAATGCTTGGGAGCTGTTGCGAAACAGGTTGCGCGAGAATTGGTCGAGCAGGATGATTTCGGCGAGCCTGCCTTGCAGGGTGTCGCGCCAGTGTGCAAGTTCGCCACGGGCCGTCTGCTGCCAGACATCAAAAAATCGCGCGCGAATCTCGGCATCGAATTCATCGTTTTGGGCAAACAGAAAAGGACGGTTTTCTTCGGCAAACCAGAAATCTAAGACGGTTTGGGGTATCATGAACATTCCTTGCAATAGAAGATTATTAAGTGCAAGGTCGTCTGAAAAACCGAATCAAAGTTTTCAGACGACCTTTTTGATTACGCCTATATCTCGACAGCTGTTGCTTATTCCACCCGCTCCAACTGACTTTTATGAACATACCCTTGGGTAGTCGTATCTTTTAATTGAACGAGGTACCAATCCTTACGAACGGTTTTCAATTTTTCTACTATGGCGTTGTCGTCCAAGCGTTTGATTATGTCGGCATGGGCATCCGGTTGGCTCCTGAGGTTAACCTTATGGCTATCTGTGGATTTAACGATGAAATCATTATTCATAATCAACGAGTAAATACAGCCCGAATCAGGGATTTGTTTAGCCGTTGTTTTTGGGATTTTTTCAAATTTTATAAGTTTGGCAGAATAATATTTACCGTCACAAATGACTTCCGTACCCACTTTACCCATAGTAATTTGGGCCGGCTGTTTGACAGAATCTTCCTGATAGACGTAAAAATTCGGTGGAAGCACCAATTCTTTCAAAACAGCAGCTTGCTGCGATTTGCTCAAATTAAGGGAGATTCGGTTTTGATTCGATATTTTGGTGTCTTCAGGGATAAAGTCAAAATATAAAATCCTTTGATTCCGAGCATTACCATCTAAACTTTTACCCCAATAAACCCACAGCATGCCTTTTTGAGGAACGCCTTGTGCAAATGTCAGCTGAAATACGCTCAAAATAACGCCGACAAAAATACAATAAAGAAATTGTTTATTTTTCAAAGCCATTTTCAATGATGCTCAGAATCTACTTACCGAAATTACCCTTCACTCAGTCCGACAGCAGACAATATCGCTGATTGTTTAATATATTCATAACAGAGGTCGTCTGAAAACAGTCACGAACCTCTCAAGCCAGTATTACTTCGCCAATTCTTTGTCGATTTCCTGATAAAGCGCGGCGAAGTCCGGCTCGCCGACAAAGGTTTTCAGGATTTCGCCTTTTTTATTGATCAGGAAAGAAGTCGGGTAAACCTGCGTACCGAACGCTTGGGCGGCGGCTTTATCGGCATCAAACATGACGGTAAAAGGCAAGCCGTATTCTTTGACGTATTGGTTTACGCTTTCCAACGGGTCTATCGGTTGGGCAATGCCGAGGACTTGGAAGTCTTTTCCTTGATAGTCTTTGGACATTTTGATGACTTTGGGCATTTCGCTGACACAGCCCGGGCAGGAGGGGAACCAGAAATTGATGAAGCTGACTTTGCCTTGCAAATCGGCATTGGACACTGGTTTGCCTTGCAGGTCGGACAAAGAGAATGCGGGAGTAGGTTTATTATCCGGAATAAGGACGATGGCAAGCAGCGCGCCGATAATGGCGACTGCGGCAATGGTAATGAGCTTTTTCATGCTTCGGCGTATTGTTTTAAAAGGGTAAAGAGAGGTTCGGGAATGCTGATGCTTCGCCCGCTTTCTGCGCTAACAACCATCAAAGTACTTTCGGCTTCGACGGCATTTTTACCGCTGGGCAAAACGATGTTTTGAGTAAGGATAATATGGCGTGAGGTCAGCTCTTTCAGACGACCTTCAAAGCGTAATATGTCGCCATCGACGGCGGCACGGCGATAACGGATGTCGGTGCGGACAACCACCAGCATCAAGCCGTCGATTTCGGACAATAAACCGTGTTCCTCAAAAAACGCCCAGCGCGCTTCTTCGAGAAATTCGAGATAGCGCGCGTTGTTGACATGACCGTAGCCGTCAAGATGGTAATTGCGGACGCGGATATTCATCAATTCAGATTGAAGGGTTGAAAGGCTTCACGGGCGAGCGGTTCTTGCTCGAGGTCGGTGATAACGGTAGAAAGCTGGATGTCGAACCATTCATTGAAAATATCCGCATTCAAATCAGGCCATTCGCTTTCATCTTCGCACCAATCGGCAAGTTCGGCAGCGAAAATGTCTTCAAACCGCGCTTCGATTTCATCCCAAACTTCATCAGCGGTTTCACACGGACGGACGAGGTAAGAATTGGCATCAGCTTGAATATCTTCAAGCGTCAAACCGTCAAGATGATTGCCGGGCAGGGTTTGCAGCCAGTTCCAAAAAGGATCGAGCGGGATGAGCAGGAAGACGCTGCGGTTGACTTCGTACATGATGTTTTCCTTGATTTCAGATAAGGGAATGATATAGCAAAGGCCGTGCAAACGCTATCTTTGCCTGCCAAAGAGTGGATAGGCTGGGACAAAGCGATGTTTGGATTGCAACCCATTTTCCTGCTTCATTACTTTTTGCAGATTTGATTACCGCTCTTTCCTCTTGTCAAATCGCAGGTCAAGCTAAGAGTTGAAAAAACCTGCTTCTTCCAACACAGCATTTGCAACCAGTGTATCGGTATCTTTTCTCAATAATAAATGCAGCTCATGAAAATCTTGTTTCAAACGGGCAACTGCTTCCGGATGTTCATACCAATAAATCATGGCTTCTGCCAGTTTTTCAGGCGTCGCATCATGTTGCAAAAGCTCTGGAACAGCACATTTGTTCAGCAAAATATTGGGCAAACCGACATGTGGCACTTTAACTTTACGCTTCACATAAGCATAAGTCAGAGGAGATATCTTATAGCTGATCACCATAGGACGTTTGCACAACGCCACTTCCAGCGTTGCCGTCCCGCTGGTCACCAAAACCACATCTGCCGCAGTACAAACAGTATCTGCTTGTTTATCGACTAATGTAATAGGAAGGTCCGAAAATTGCGCAGAGGCAAGAATTTTTGATATACGACGGCGGGTTGCCTGCGTAGCAACCGGCATCAGAAACTGCGCCTGTGGGTAACGCTTCAACAGAAGTAATGCGGTTTGAAAAAATACAGGAGCCATGTAATCAATTTCGCTAACACGACTGCCGGGCATCAAGGCAAATACTGGGATAGACGGTGCAACTCCCAACTGGAGACGCGCAGAAGATTGATCAACATCTACAGGCATGGTTTGTGCCATCGGATGACCGACAAACTCAGCCTTACCACCGGCATCCAAATAGAGCTGTGGTTCCATTGGGAAAAGGCACAACACCCGGTTAACTTGATGAACAATTTTGTTCACCCGTTCACGCCTCCACGCCCAAACAGAAGGGCTGACATAGTGAACCGTTGGAATACCCGTTTTCTTCAGTTTCTCTTCCACCCAAAGATTAAAATCAGGTGCATCAATCCCAACAAAAACATCCGGTTTTATACGAATAAGGTCATTAACCAGACCTTTTCGGATTTTCAAGATTTCGGGCAAACGTTTAACTACCTCAACAAAGCCTCGTACTGCCAATTTTTCTTGGTCATAAAGACTTTCAAATCCTTCCGCCTTCATCCGCTCGCCACCGATACCAATAAATCTTGCATCAGGACAACGTTTTTTAATCGCACTAATAAGATGTGCACCAAGCAGATCACCCGATGCCTCAGCAACACTCATTGCAATCGTGAGAGAAGTAGTCATATAAAATTATGGGATACAAAAAAGAATTTGGTAAGTGTAATACCTGGTGGCAAAGAAGTTCTTAGTTAAATTTCAGTTATAGAGACCTTTGCAAAAATAGTCTGCTAACGAAATTTAACTCATAAAAATACGCTAAAAATTTTCAATTGACCAAAACCTTTATGATTTTGAGTAAAAGCTAGGAAAAATCAGAAAGGTTTTTCATTTTGAAAATAGTATTGAACATAAAATTTTAGTAACTTATGTTATTTAAAATATCTCTTATAATATGATACTGAAAAGAAATACTCTATCTATGGCAAACTCACTTACCTATCATTACAAAACAGAAAGAATAACTTCAATATACCGAGAGTATTTTAAATAGAGCATTTATAGTCAATTAAAATCAAAATAGGACAGTA
>NZ_KV838108.1:0-215 GCF_001838645.1 Neisseria sp. HMSC70E02
GACCCGGTGATGAAAAGGCCGTCCGAATCCAGTCCGGAGTCGGACGGCCTTTGTGCCGGGAGGGTAATGCCGCCATGCCTGTCCCGCTTCATTCGGCCGTCAGAGCAGGATGTATGGGGAGACCTGTGTGGAAGGGTCGGCTGAAAAGGTGGCGGGCTGCAATACTGCCTTAGTGTCGCGGTGAGAAGGCTCGTTATTGGAAACGATTGCCTTGC
>NZ_KV838109.1:0-10221 GCF_001838645.1 Neisseria sp. HMSC70E02
TACGTCACCGCCAAATAGCGCGTTGACATCCGTTGCGGTAGATGACGCTGGGGAATAGGGGCAGGGAACCTTTTGAGGAGAAGGGAGGGTCAAAAAGGCTGAGAAGAGGCGGAAAGAGGATAGAGACGATGTTATAAACGTTTCGAATTGTATTCTCAGTTTCAGACGACCTCCAACATTTCCCTGTATAATCACGCTTTTGTTCAAACGCTTGTACTTCCCGATATGATTTATCCGTGGCATCAAAACCAGTGGTGGCAGCTTGCCGGCCATTGGGAAAACCGTCCGAACGCTTGGCTGTTTACCGGCAAGGAAAACACCGGCAAAACGGCGTTTGCGCGGTTTGTGGCGCAGGCTTTGCTTTGCGAATCGCCTCGGGAAGATCATCAGCCTTGCGGCGTATGCGCTTCGTGTCATTTGTTTTTGCAAAACAGCCATCCCGATTTTTACGAACTCACTCCTGAAATTCCCGAAGACGGTGCGGTCGGGCGAAAATTGTTGCAGATTAAAATCGATGCCGTGCGCGATATTGTGGAAAACATTTATCTGACGGCTGTGCGCGGCGGATTGCGGGTGGTATTGGTGCATCCCGCTGAAAGTATGAACGTGCAGGCGGCAAACGGCTTGCTTAAGGCTTTGGAAGAACCGCCGCAACATGTTGTTTTTTTGATGGTTACGCATGCGCGCGACAAGCTTCTTCCGACCATTAAAAGCCGTTGCCGCCAGATGGTTTTGCCCGCACCTTCGCGCGACGAAGCTTTGGCGTATCTTCGCGAAGAAGGTGTAGACGATGCGGAATCGCTGCTGGCTTTTCACAGCGGTGCGCCTTTGTTTGCCCATGCGCCTGAAATGGATGACTTGCGCGAAGAATTGCTCACTTTGCTTGCCGCCCCGCGACTGTTGACGATACTCGACTATGCCGCTGCGTTTGACAAACACAAGCAGCCGTTGGCAGTCTTCATCGATTGGATGCAGAAATGGCTGTTGGATGTCGGCTTGGCGCAACAACAAATGCCGCCGCTTTATTATCCCGATTACGCGCAGGCATTGTCGCAGACGGCTTCCAAAACCGATCCGCGCCGCCTGTTTGCGCTGACGGGTCGTCTGAACGCACTCAGCCCTTACGGATACCACACCTTGAGTGTTAAAATGCAGCTTGAGTATCTATTGACTGAATATCTCGAATTTTGGCAAAACAAATAATCAGATAAGGTAAAACAAAATGGTAAACAACAATAAAGACATTCCGGCGAAAATGATGGCGTTGCAGCTTAAAGACCCGACCCTGCTCTACAACTGCTATATGCCGTTTCTCGAACACGGCGGACTTTTTGTTCCGACCGAAGACGTATTTTCCTTGGGCGAAGACATCCTGCTCGCCGTTGAAATCGCCGATTATCCCAAACGCTTCCTGCCTACCAAAGTCGTCTGGATCAACCCCGCACGTACTTCCGCACACCGTCCCAAAGGCGTCGGACTCGCATTTTCCGAACACGAGAGCTGTCTTCAGGCGAAAACCCTGATTGAAGGCGAGCTGGGACCGAAACTGCGCAGCGACCGCGTCACCTTCACGCTTTAAAACTATGCATTTAATCGATTCGCACTGTCACCTCAATTTCGAAGGCTTGAGCAACCGCCTGCCTGAAGTGTTCGCCAACATGGAAGAACAAAGCGTCAAGCAGGCGCTTGCCATCAGCGTGAGCAAACAGAGTTTCGCCGAAGTCTTAGACATTGCCCAAGCCAACGAACAGATTTACTGCACCATAGGTGTCCACCCCGACAGCCAAGAAGCCGAAGAATTTACCGTCGCTGAAATGGTCGAAGCGGCAAAACACCCGAAAGTCGCCGGCGTAGGCGAAACGGGCTTGGATTATTACTGGTGCAAAGGCGATTTGGCATGGCAGCACCGCCGCTTCGCCGAACACATCCAAGCCGCCAACGAAAGCGGTTTGCCCGTGATTGTCCACACCCGCGATGCCGCCGCCGATACTTTGGCGATTCTGAAAGAAGGTCAAACCAATTCCGGCGTTATCCACTGCTTCACCGAAGATACCGCTTTTGCCAAAGCCGCTTTGGATTTGGGGCTGTACATTTCCTTTTCCGGCATTGTTACCTTCAAAAATGCGCCGCAAATTCAGGAAGCAGCCAAATACGTCCCAGCGGACAGAATGCTGGTCGAAACCGACTCCCCCTTCCTCGCCCCGGTCCCCAAACGCGGTAAGCCTAACGAACCTTCCTATGTCCGTTACACCGCCGAGTTTGTGGCGAAACTGCGCGGCGAACCCGTAGAAACGCTTGCCGCTTACACTAGCGACAATTTCTATCGTCTGTTCAATAAAGTACCCGACATCCGTGTTTGATTCGAATAGAAAAAAGGTCGTCTGAAAATGCTTTATCTAGCGTTTCAGACGACCTTTTGAAATTTGGAATTATTTATATAAGTGGACAGTCAGACTGGGTAATTTTGTTGGGCAGAAAATGGAAGATGACGGAAGTCATCGATAAAATCGGTATCGCAAGAAGGCCAGTGTAAAAGCGGACAGATAGTCATGGATGGGTTTAAAATCAACGCGAAAATCAAGATGGCAACTTCTTGAAAATATTTAAAGATTGGCTTTCATCATATCGTTTTCCGTTTTTCTGACAAATCATACTTCTATCGATACATCGCCTTTCCAATAATGAATTACGACATCACTTTTTTCACCCTATTTCTACTCGGCTTTTTCGGCGGTACGCATTGTGTCGGAATGTGCGGCGGGTTGAGTAGTGCGTTTGCGTTGCAGCTTCCGCCGCATCTTAATCGGCTGGGACTGATTGTCCTATTGAATTTGGGACGCATCAGCAGCTATGTATTGATAGGTTTGATTGTCGGGCTGGTCGGGCAAGTCGGTATTTCTTTGGATGATACGCGCTGGCTGCAAAACGGCCTGTATATTGCGGCGAATATTTTGCTGTTGCTGTTGGGGCTGTATCTGGCGGGTCTTTCTACGGCGGCTACGCAGATTGAGCGCATAGGCAGACCGATATGGAAACGTTTGAATCCGATTCTGAACCGACTGCTGCCGATTAAATCCGTTCCGGCTTGTTTCGGCGTAGGCATGTTGTGGGGCTGGCTGCCTTGCGGCTTGGTGTACAGCGCTTCATTGTATGCTTTAGGCAGCGGCAATGCGGTGCAGGGCGGGCTGTATATGTTGGCTTTTGCACTGGGAACGTTGCCGAATTTGTTGGCAATGGGGATTTTTGCAGCACAATTGAAAACACTTTTACAACGCAGAGCCATCCGTCTGTGCGCCGGGCTATTGGTCGCGGGCTGGGCGATTTTCCGTTTGGCGGTAATGCTTTGAATCAAACAATGAAACGCCTTTTAAAAGGGTAGGGTTCATACATTGAAGGTCGTCTGAAAATCCGTTTTCAGACGACCTTTATTCATTGCTTGCAACGGCGGCGTTATTTATAGTGGATTAACTTTAAACCAGTACGGCGTTACCTCTCCTTAGCTCAAAGAGAACGATTCTCTAAGGTGCTGAAGCACCAAGTGAATCGGTTCCGTACTATCTGTACTGTCTACGGCTTCGTTGCCTTGTCCTGATTTAAATTTAAGCCACTATAATCGCAGCTTCAGTTCAAACCGCCGGCAGCCATCCGCGTATGCGTTTTTCCATTGCGTCGGCACTCAAGCCCAAATCGTCCAAAAGTTTTTTCGGATCGCCGTGTTCGGTTACGGTATCGGCAACGCCCAAAAGCAAGACGGGTTTGCAGATGCCGTGTTTAGCCAATACTTCCAGCACCGCGCTGCCTGCGCCGCCTTGTTCGGCGTTTTCTTCGGCGGTAACGATGTAGTCGTGGCTTTGGGCGAGGCGGACGATGAGTTCTTCGTCTATCGGTTTGACGAAGCGCATATCGGCGACGGTAGCGTTCAGTTTTTCAGCAACCGCCAATGCGGGGGCGACCATGCTGCCGAAGGCGATGAATGCGGTTTTCTCGCCTTGGCGGCGGACGATGCCTTTGCCGATGGCTACGGTTTCGAGGCCGCCTGAAACGGGCGCGCCTGTTCTCGTGCCGCGCGGATAGCGGACGGCAGCGGGGGCATTTGCCTGATAGCAGGTCGAAAGCAGCAAGCGGCATTCGTTTTCATCGCTCGGCGCGGCGACAATCATATTCGGCACGCAGCGCAAGAAGCTCAAATCGTACAAACCGGCATGGGTCGGGCCGTCTGCGCCGACGATGCCCGCGCGGTCGACGGCAAACAAAACGGGTAGGTTTTGCAAGGCGATGTCGTGCACCAGTTGGTCGTAGGCGCGCTGGAGAAAGGTGGAATAAATAGCGACGACGGGCTTCATGCCTTCGCAAGCCAAACCGCCGGCAAAGGTAACGGCGTGCTGCTCGGCGATGCCGACATCGAAATAGCGGTCGGGGAATTGTTGTTCGAATTCAACCAGTCCGCTGCCCTCGCGCATGGCGGGGGTAATCGCCGCCAATCGGGAATCTGCCGCCGCCTGGTCGCACAGCCATTTGCCGAACACTTGCGTATAGGTCGGTTTGGCGGCGGGCTTGTTTTCTTTTTCAGACGACGTTGCGGTTTTGAGGTCGTCTGAAACGTCTTTGGGCAGGTTGGCGACGGCGTGGTATTTGACGGGGTCGTTTTCGGCGAGTTTGTAGCCGTTGCCCTTTTTGGTGATGACGTGCAGCAGTTGCGGGCCTTTGCGGCCGCGCAAATCTTTTAATACGTCAACCAGATGCTCGACGTTATGACCGTCCACGGGGCCGGTGTAGCGGAAACCGAAGTTTTCAAACAAAGACAGCGACTGCTTGGCGTGTTCAGCTTCGCCCGCCAGCGTTTTGATTTTGTGCTCGACTTTTTGGGCAAGCTCCATCGCGCCGGGCAGCTTGTCCAAAACCTTGCTTGATTGCGCCTTGATGGTGCTCAACACGCCGCGCATATCGCGCACGACGTTGCTGGCGAGGTATTTCGGCAGCGCGCCGACGTTGGGGGAAATCGACATTTCGTTGTCGTTGAGGATGACCAGCAGGTTCACGTGCATGTCGCCCGCGCAGTTCAAGGCTTCAAACGCCTGACCCGCCGTCATCGCGCCGTCGCCGATAATGGCGACGCTGCGGCGGTCGCTGCCCAAGAGTTTGTCTGCCGCCGCCATGCCCAAAGCCGCGCCGATGGAGGTGGACGAATGTCCTACGCCAAACGCGTCGTATTCGGACTCGCTGCGCTTGGGGAAACCCGCCAAGCCGCCGTAGCGGCGCATGGTGTGCATCTGGTTTTTGCGTCCGGTGAGGATTTTGTGCGGATAGCTTTGATGGCCGACGTCCCAAACCAAATGGTCTTCCGGCGTGTCGTATACATAGTGCAGGGCGATGGTCAGCTCGACCGCGCCCAGATTGCTGGCGAAATGCCCGCCGGTTTTGCCTATCGAATCCAACAGGAATGCCCGCAATTCGGCGGCAACCTGCGGTAGCTGTTTTTTATCCAGCCTGCGCAAATCTTGCGGCAGATTGATGGTGTCTAATAACGGAGTGTGGCTCATGGTGTGTCTTTGCGGGCTTATTGTGTCTATCGGGCAATTATAGCAAGAGTTTAGAAAGACGTGGGTTTCCTGCCGGAGGGCGGGTATCGCCGTTAAAAGGTTGCCTGCCGATGGACGCGGCGTTTGGGAATGTGTGTAAGGGTTGTCTGAACATGAAATTACACGCCCCGTATGCTACAATCAACAGATAATCCCATCGGTACCGACATCATGAAACCCCATAAAAAAGGCAATATTTTCATCATCTCCGCCGCTTCCGGCACGGGCAAGACCACGCTGGTTTCCCGTCTTTTGAAAAACAACGCCGATTTGCGCGTCTCCGTATCGCACACCACCCGCCAGCCGCGCGAAGGCGAGCAACATGGCGTGCATTATCATTTTGTTCCGAAGGAAGAATTTGAATCCTTAATTGAGCAAAAAGCCTTCCTCGAACACGCAAACGTTTTCGGCAATTATTACGGAACCAGCATTGCGGGGGTCAATTCCCTTAGCGAAGAGGGTTACGATGTGATTTTGGAAATTGACGTGCAAGGCGCGGCGCAGGTACGCAAATCCCTGCCCGAAGCCAGCAGCATCTTCATCCTGCCGCCTTCGTTCGAAGTCCTTGCCGAACGCCTTATCGGGCGCGGCACCGACAGCGAGGAAGTCATCCAAACCCGCCTCTCCAAAGCGCGTCACGAAATCGAACAATCCGTCCTGTTTGACTATATTGTCGTCAACGATGATTTGGATAGGGCAGAAGCCGATTTGCTCCACATCATCAAAGCAGGTCGTCTGAAAAAATCTTCTCAGCAAGGATTTATCTCAAACCTGTTGGAAAATTCCTGAAAAACAGCGAAAATACGCATTTACATTCCATCACAAATTAATAGAAAGAAAGCAAACATGGCCCGTATCACCACTGAAGACTGCACAGGCAAAATCCCCAATCATTTCGACCTGACCCTCGTCGCCGCCCGCCGCGCGCGCCAGCTTGAAAACGGCAACGCCCCTATGGTTGACGACATCCGTAACAACAAACCGACCGTTACCGCCCTGCGCGAAATCGCCGCCGGTCAAATCGGTACTGAGCTGCTGACACGCAACAAATAATACCAGTAGGCAAAATCTGCCCAACCGCCGCGCGGATTGTATCGGCGCGACATCCGACCGATACAGTCTGACGGCTCAAAACAAAACACACACCGAAGGCCGTCTGAAATGCCCGCCCCCCAGCCCACTGCCCCCTACGACGCGCTGACTGCCGAAGCACGCGAACTTTTGTTCCGTACCGCCTCCTATCTCAGCCCATCCGAACAGGCCGAGCTTGAAAAAGCCGTCGCCTACGCCTTTCACGCCCATGACGGACAAACCCGTAAAAGCGGCGAACCCTACATTACCCACCCCCTTGCCGTCGCCACGCAACTTGCATTGTGGCACATGGACATACAAGGCTTGTGCGCGGGCGTGATGCACGACGTACTCGAAGACACGGGCGTATCCAAAATCGAAATGGCGGCAGAATTCGGCGAAACCATCTCCGAGATGGTGGACGGACTTTCCAAACTCGAAAAACTCAAATTTGAAGATCATGCCGAGCATCAGGCGGAAAGTTTCCGCAAGCTCATCCTCGCCATGACCAAAGACGTGCGCGTGATCGTCGTCAAACTCGCCGACCGCCTGCACAATATGCGCACGCTCGGCTCCATGCGCCCCGACAAACGCCGCCGCATCGCCAAAGAAACCCTCGAAATCTACGCCCAAATCGCCAACCGCATCGGCTTGAACAACGCCTACCAAGAGCTTCAGGATTTATCGTTTCAAAACCTCCACCCGAACCGCTACGAAACCCTTAAAAAAGCGATGGACAACAGCCGCAAAAACCGCCGCGACGTCGTCGGCAAAGTTTTGCGCGCCTTCAGTCAGCGTTTGGTCGGTGCGAACATCGAAGCCAAAATCAAAGGTCGGGAAAAAAACCTGTACAGCATCCATCAAAAAATGTTGGCGAAAAAATTGCGCTTTGCCGAAGTCATGGACATTTACGGCTTCCGCGTCATCGTCAACAGCATTCCCGCGTGTTACGCCGCACTCGGCGCGCTGCACAATCTTTATCAGCCCAAACCCGGACGCTTCAAAGACTATATCGCCATCCCCAAAAGCAACGGCTACCAAAGTCTGCACACGACCCTGGTCGGCCCATACGGCTTGCCCATTGAAGTCCAAATCCGCACGCGCGAAATGGATGCCGTAGCCGAAGGCGGCATTGCCGGCCACTGGATATACAAATCCGGCGAAAATACCGTCGATCAAGCCGTCCTCCATACCAACCAATGGCTCAAAAACATCCTCGATTTGCAAGCCAGCAGCGCGAACGCCATCGAATTCCTCGAACACGTCAAAGTCGACCTGTTCCCCAACGAAGTCTACATCCTGACACCTAAAGGCAAAATCCTCACCCTGCCTAAAGGATCGACGCCCATAGACTTCGCCTACGCCGTTCACACCGACATCGGCCACAAAACCGTCGCCGCGCGCATCAACAACACCATGATGCCCCTGCGCACCAAACTCAAAACCGGCGATTCCGTTGAAATCATCACTTCCGAACACGCCAAGCCCAATCCGGCATGGCTGAATTTCACCGTTTCCAGCCGCGCGCGCAGCGCCATCCGCCAATACGTCAAAAACCTCAACCGCCACGACGCCATCGTCCTCGGCGAAAACCTCCTGCAAAAAGCCCTGTCCAGCCTGTTGCCCAAAGACGTATTGCTTTCAGACGACCTCAAAGAAAAATACCTTGCCGACCTCAACGACAAACAAACCTCGTTTGAAGAAGTCCTCTACAACGTCGGCATGGGGCATACCCTGCCCGTGTACGTCGCCATGCACATCGCCGAACTGGCAGGGCAGCACTTCGGCAGCGAAGTCAAACTCAGCCCCATCAAAGTCAACGACCAAGAAACCGGCCGCATCCATTTTGCCGAATGTTGCCACCCCGTCCCGGGCGATTCCGTCCGCGCCCTTTTGGTCAAAGATAAAGGCATGATTATCCACCGCGATACCTGTCCGACCCTGCTCAAATCCGACCCCGAACAGCAGCTTGATGCGAACTGGGAAGGCATAGGCAGCCATACCTACCGCACCGGACTCAGTATCCAATCCGAAGACGCCCACGGCCTGCTTGCCCTTATGGCGCAAGCCATCTCCAACTCCGGAGCAGACATCGAATCCGTCGAAACCCCCAACAAAGCGCTGGCAGGCACGGAAGGCTTTGTCGAATTCAAGTTCATCATCAAAGTGAAGGACTTGGCGCAAATCAACCAAATTATTCACAACCTGCACGCCATTCCCCAAGTGCGCAAAGTGGTTCGAAGCTAACGGAAGAAGGGTGGTAAAGCCGATGCCGTTTTGCCGCCAGATAGGGTTTAAGCCTTCTTAAAATCCGGAAGATACTTTCGCAAAATCAACAAGACGTGCGAAATACCACAGACGCGCGAAATACTACAAAGGTCGTCTGAAAACCGATATTCAAGGTTTTCAGACGACCTTCAAACTTGACAGAAACGACGCAATCAAAGATAATCCCGCAATTCATTTGCAGCCGCATCGACGGCATACCCGGCGCTAAGCCGACTTGTTAGGAGGTGATGTTTACATCACGGCGCGTATCCCGCCGGTCGCAAGACACCCGAGATACAAACAACCACTTTTTTGACAAACCGCCCCTTTTTACCTTTCTCCCTTTCGGCGGTTTGAAACCAGAATTCAATTTAAAGGAAATAAAATGCCTGCAATCCGCGTTAAAGAGAACGAACCCTTCGAAGTAGCCATGCGCCGTTTCAAACGTGCCGTAGAAAAAACCGGTCTGTTGACCGAGCTGCGCGCCCGTGAAGCTTACGAAAAACCGACTACCGAGCGCAAACGCAAAAAAGCCGCAGCCGTAAAACGCCTGCAAAAACGTCTGCGCAGCCAACAACTGCCTCCTAAAATGTACTAAACATCAATTGCAGGTCTGCCCTGTGATGCCGAAACACACCGCAAGGCTTGATCTGCGGTGTGTTTTGTTTTTCAGACGACCTGTAAGACAAAAGGTCGTCTGAAAAATAGAGAATCCTCTAAGGCAGTATGTGCAATACCATCTTCCATCTTTTCCCGAAAGTCATCCCATGAGCCTGAAAGCACAATTAACCGAAGACATGAAAACCGCGATGCGTGCCAAAGATCAAACTGCTTTAAGCACCATCCGCCTCATCAATGCCGCCATCAAACAATTTGAAGTAGACGAGCGCACCGAAGCCGATGACGGCAAAGTGATTGCCATCATTACCAAAATGGTCAAACAGCGCAAAGACAGCGCCAACATCTACGCCGAAGCAGGCCGTCAGGACCTGGCAGACAAAGAAAATGCCGAAATCGAAATCCTGCACCGCTACCTGCCGCAAATGATGTCTGCCGAAGAAATCCGCACTGCCGCGGAAACCGTAATCGCCATGACCGGGGCTTCCGGAATGGCTGACATGGGCAAAGCCATGGGCGTGTTGAAAACCCAGTTGGCGGGCAAAGCCGATATGGGCGAAGTCAACAAAATCCTTAAAGCTGCGCTGACTTCATAATTGAATACTGACCGCTTTGGACGGATTCAAGAACGACAAAAAGGTCGTCTGAAAATTGAACTGGCCCCCAAATCTTGGACACTCATAAA
>NZ_KV838110.1:0-5505 GCF_001838645.1 Neisseria sp. HMSC70E02
TATTGTACTATTTTGTTTTTAATTTACTATAAATTTAATCCACTATACATCCAATACATTCATTTTCAGCAATTCCTCTTTTCCTTCATAGTGCAGATGAACTGCATTTTTTATAAATTCGACTTCCTAGACATTCAAATCTGCCCTAACCTTCCCGATTGGAGAATAGTTAGACACAAAGCCGGAGGCTCTCCATTCGCTCAAGGATAAGGGGTCGTCTGAAATCTTCACTCTTTTCTGTAAAAATACCCTTAGCAGCTACAATATAAGGATTCGGGAAGGTTGTTTTAAAGGCCCCTATTCCCCGATTTCCCTTAATAACAAAACCGCCATGCCGGATTAGCATCCACCCAATAAAGCGATAAAACCATCTTTATCTTCAATCAAACGAGCACAGAACACACTCTCTACAAAACACTTCCATTTCAAAAAAGGTCGTCTGAAACCAGATGTGTAATATAGTGGATTAAATTTAAATCAGGACAAGGCGCCGAAGCCGCAGACAGTACAGATAGTACGGCACCGATTCACTTGGTGCTTCAGCACCTTAGAGAATCGTTTTCTTTGAGCTAAGGCGAGGTAACGCCGTACCGGTTTAAAGTTAATCCACTATAAAAAAGGCAAACCCGATTAGGTTTGCCTTTTTTATTACAAGACTTAATGAACGTCTTTCCAATATTCTTTTTTCAGGAAGTATGCCAGAGGCAGCATTACTGCAAGCAAGAACATCAATACGATATAGCCTGTACGTTTGCGCTGGAGTTGCGCCGGTTCACCCATGTAAACCAAATAGTTCACCAAATCGCGTACATAAGCATCGTACTCTGTTTGGACGACTTTGCCGTTTGGCAAACGACGGCTGTGTGCGCCGGTAGATTCCCAATAGAGCTTGGGTTTCAATTCGCCATGTTCGTCTTTCACCATGACCGGCTGACCTTTGGCATCCAGCTCAACCGCTTGAACGCCTTGTTGCTCCCACAAGGGGTGGGGCATGCCGACTTTGTCGAATACGACATTGTTCCAACCGTTCGGACGGGTCGGGTCTTTATAGAAGCCGCGCATATAGGCATACAGATAATCCGCGCCTTTAGAACGGGCAATCAGCGTCAGATCCGGAGGAGCCGCACCAAACCATTTGGCAGCATCTTTAGGATTCATCGCCGCCAACATGACATCACCGACGTTGTCTGTCGTAAACATCAGGTTTTTCTTGATTTCTTCATCAGTCAAACCGATGTCTTTCAGACGGTTGAAGCGCATACCGCTTGCCGAGTGGCAGGATAAGCAGTAGTTGGTGAAAATTTGAGCACCGCGCTGCAAGCTGACTTGGTCGCGCAGGTCAATCTCGACTTTTTCATAGTGTCCGCCACCGCTGGCGACGGCGGCACTCATAGGCACTGCCAATAACAAGGCAGCAAACCAGTTTTTCAGGGTATGTTTCATTTTCGCTGCCCTCATCAGATATTGGTTGCAAACAGGTAAGCACCCACTGCGGTAATACCGACATAAACAAAGAACATGATTTTTTGTTTAGTGGTACTCATGGTTACGCGTTCCGGAACCGGTTTGTTTGTATCCAGTTTGGTATAGAACGGCATACCCAGGAAGAATGCAAAATAGACGAAGGACAGGATACGCGCAACCAAAGTACGGGTCTCGGTTGCTACCATCGCACCCAAAATACCCAAACCGATAAAGGCAATGATGAACAGAACCAATGCGATTTTGAAAATCGGGCCGCGATAGCGGACGGATTTCACTTCACCTTTATCCAACCAAGGCAACAGGGCAATCAGGACAACTGCCGCGCCCATACCGATTACACCCCAAACCTGAGTACCGAGGAATGAAGGAATCGCACGCAAAATGGCGTAGAACGGGGTGAAATACCATACCGGTGCAATGTGCGGCGGTGTTTTCAGCGCGTTTGCCGCATCAAAGTTCGGGGCTTCAAGGAAGTAGCCGCCGCCTTCGGGGGCGAAGAACAATACGGAGCAGAAAACAATCAGGAATACGACAACGCCCAAGATGTCTTTGACGGTGTAGTACGGATGGAAAGGAATGCCGTCGAGCGGAACGCCGTTTTCATCTTTGAGTTTCTTGATTTCCACGCCGTCAGGGTTGTTCGAACCCACTTCGTGCAAGGCGATGATGTGTGCCACGACCAAACCGAGCAACACCAGCGGTACGGCAATAACGTGCAGTGCGAAGAAGCGGTTCAGGGTAACGTCGGAAACGTTGAAGTCGCCGCGAATCCAAGTGGATAAATCAGGACCGATAACAGGGATGGCAGAGAACAGGTTAATAATCACCTGTGCGCCCCAGAAGGACATTTGACCCCAAGGCAACAGGTAGCCCATAAAGGCTTCGGCCATCAATGCCAAGAAAATCAGGGAACCGAAAATCCACACCAATTCGCGCGGTTTTTTGTACGAACCGTAAATCAGGCCGCGGAACATGTGCAGGTACACGACGATAAAGAAGAAAGATGCGCCGGTAGAATGCATGTAGCGGATAATCCAGCCGCCGGACACGTCGCGCATGATGTACTCTACTGCGGTAAAGGCAGCAGGCAGGTGATAGGCATTCAGGTTGCCGTCCGGTTTGTAGTTCATGGTCAGGAAGATACCGCTGACGATTTGAATCACGAGGACGAGCAGAGCCAAAGAGCCGAAGTAGTACCAGAAGTTGAAGTTCTTCGGCGCGTAGTATTGAGCCAAATGCTCATTCCACATTTTAGACAGAGGGAAACGAGCGTCCGTCCAGTCTAACAATGCTTTTGCTTTGCTATTGGTTTGGTTTGCCATAATTATCGTTCCTTATTTTTAGTCTTCGCCTACCAAGACTGTCGTATCGCTCAGATATTTGTAGGGCGGAACAACCAGGTTGGTCGGTGCAGGAACACCTTTATATACGCGGCCTGCCATGTCGAATTTCGAACCGTGGCAAGGGCAGAAGAAACCGCCTTTCCAGTCTGCACCCAAATCCGCAGGGGCAACGTCGGGACGGTAGGTCGGCGAGCAGCCCAAGTGGGTACAGATACCGATGGCTACAAGGATGTTCGGCTTAATCGAACGGGTCTCGTTTTTAGCATATTCGGGCTGTTGATCTGCCTTGGAATCGGGATCAGCAACCGCGCCGTTCAAACTTTTCAGGTCTTTGAGCTGCTGATCGGTACGGTTAACCACCCAAATCGGTTTACCTTGCCATTCGGCAGTCAACATTTGTCCGGATTCGATTTTGCTGACATCGATTTCGACGGCAGCACCTGCGGCCTTGGCTTTTTCCGACGGGAAAAAGCTTGCCACGAAAGGCGTAGCTACGCCCAAAGCCGCCACACCGCCCGCGCCGCACGTAGCCAGCGTCAGAAAGCGGCGGCGACCGCTATTGATTTCTTGATTATCCATTATTCAGTCGTCCTAAAATTTTGGGAATACCGAGCCATTAAACGATGTAATTCTACCTAGTTTACCGTGATACTCAAAGCATTATTTAAATTAAGGTAAATTTTCATGACGATTATCAAGGCTTAAGCGGGATTATCTTCATCGAAATGACAGACTTCCAACTCAAAATGCTGTGCCACGGCCTCGCCCAAGGCGCGGATGCCGTAACGTTCCGTCGCATGGTGTCCCGCGCTGACAAACGCAACGCCTGTTTCATTGGCAAGGTGAAACTGCGATTCCGAGATTTCTCCGGTCAGATAAGCATCGACGCCTTCGTCTATGGTCGTCTGAAAAAATCCCTGCGCACCGCCGGTACACCATGCAATGCGTTTGATTTCGCGCGACATATCGCCGACGGCTACGGGCTGCCGTCCCAACGTTGCAGCAATGTGTTGCAACCATTCAGCCAAAGTCTGCGGCGTTTTCAGACGACCTATATTCAACAGATTCTGTTCGCCGAACCGCCTTTCGACTTCCCAACCCAACTTATCGGCAAGCTGCGCGTTGTTGCCCAACACAGGGTGTGCATCCAGCGGCAGGTGGTAGCCCGCCATATTGATTTGGTGTTGCAATAATGTTTCGATACGCACTTTTTTCCAGCCTGTAATCGTTACCGGCTCGCTTTTCCAAAACATCCCGTGGTGCACCAAAAGCATATCCGCGCCTTGTTTTACTGCAAAATCGACCGCCGCCTTGCTTGCCGTTACCGATGTCGCTATTTTGCCGACTTCCGCCCTGCCCTCGACCTGCAAACCGTTGGGCGCATAGTCTTTGAACATGCCGACCTGCAACACCTCGTCGCACCACGCCAAAATATCATTGCGTTTCGCCATATCATTCCTTTCAACACATAGCGGATTAAATTTCACAGGACAAGACGAAACAACGCCATCTCCGTTTCAAGTCAATTCACCATATTCATACAAAATCGGATCCACATTCTAACCGCAAACCCTGACGCATCCCAATCCCCGCGCCGTTCAACACGCGCCCGCATTTACACCCCGGCATGAAATATTTTAATATTGCCCATTTCAAGAGGTCGTCTGAAAGCGTGAAAACCAATGGATTCCATCATCGAACTTCGCCATCTTAAAACCCTGCTGGCACTCGAAGAAACCGGCAGCGTATCCCTTGCCGCCAAGCGTGTCTTCCTGACCCAATCCGCCCTTTCGCACCAAATCCGCGCGCTTGAAAACTATTACGACACGCCCCTGTTCGAGCGCAAATCCACGCCCTTGCGCTTCACGCCCGCCGGCGAACGCCTGTTGCGGCTCGCACGCGAACTCCTCCCGCAAGTTTCCGCCGCCGAGCGCGACCTCGCCCGCATCATCGAAGGCGAAGCAGGCGAATTGCGGCTGGCAGTCGAATGCCACACCTGTTTCGACTGGCTCATGCCCGCAATGGGCGAATTTCGCCCCATGTGGCCGCAAGTCGAATTGGACATCGTTTCCGGCTTTCAGGCAGACCCCGTCGGACTCCTGCTGCAACACCGCGCCGATCTCGCCATCGTATCCGAAGCCGAAAAACAAAACGGCATCAGCTTCCGCCCCCTGTTTGCCTACGAAATGGTCGGCATCTGCGCCCAAGACCACCCGCTTGCCGCCAAAACCGTTTGGGAAGCAGAAGACTTCATCGGCGAAACCCTCATCACCTATCCCGTTCCCGACGAAATGCTCGACCTGCCCAAAAAAATATTGTTACCCAAAGGCATCAACCCACCGCGCCGCCGCAGCGAACTGACCATCGCCATCATCCAACTCGTCGCCAGCAAACGCGGCATCGCCGCCCTGCCCTACTGGACCGTGATGCCCTATCTCGAAAAAGGCTACGTCGTCCACCGCCAAATCACCGCCAACGGCCTGCAAAGCGAACTCTACGCCGCCACACGCACCGAAGACGCCGACAAAAGCTATCTCGATAACTTCTGCCAAATCGTCCGCGAACGCAGCTTCGCCGACCTCCCCGGCTTGAGCGAACTGAAAATGCACGGACAGGATTAATGTTTTCTTGAAACACGGTGTTATATAGTGGATTAAATTTAAACCAGTACGGCGTT
>NZ_KV838110.1:5605-35760 GCF_001838645.1 Neisseria sp. HMSC70E02
CTTGTCCTGATTTAAATTTAATCCACTATACAGTATCAAATCAATCCGACTTCAATATCAAAAGGTCGTCTGAAAACCCAAATCTCAGGTTTTCAGACGACCTTTTTATTTCACAATGATAATTTGATTATCCTTCTTCAGGCAGCCTGATAATTTTTACCCGCTCAATGCGTTGACCGTCTTTTTCAACGACTTGGAAACGCCAGCCGTGGAAATCGGCAAAGTCGCCGACATCGGGAATGCTTTGCAGCTCTTCCATAATCAGTCCGGCGACGGTGTGGAAGTCGGCATCTTCTTCTTGCGGCGGGAGGTTGAGTTGCGGCGCGAGTTCGACGTATTCGAGCGAACCGTCCACGGTCAGGCTTTCATCGGCATTTTCTTGAACGGCGGGTTCTTCTTGGCGTTCAAACTCTTCGGGGAATTCACCGGCGATGGTTTCCAGCAGGTCTTTCATGGTGACCATGCCCAAAACTGCGCCGAATTCATCAACCACCAAAGCATAATCCGCGCTGCTTTGGCGGAACAGTTCAATCGCACCCAATGCAGTCGTACTGTCCGGCAGGACGAGCGGCTGGCGCAGGACGGCTTGAATATTGAGTTCGCCGGTTTCGAGCAGTTGGGCGAGCAGGTCTTTTTTGTTGATGTAGCCCAACGGTTCGTCCACACCGGCTTTACCGACGACGAGCAGGCGGCTGTACGGGGTGTTTTGCAGTTGGGCGTGTTGCTCTTCGCGGCTTTGGGAGATGTCCAAACGCTCAATGTCGCGACGGGGAATCATCACGCCGAGGATGGGGCGTTCGGCAAGCGTCAGGACGCTGCGTATCATGGATTTTTCGTTTTCCTCGAAATGCCCGTCATCCTCTGCTTCGTCGCCTGCTTTGGCAAGCACGCTTTCGCGTATGCCCATCATGCCCAAGACGTTCTCGGCGGTACGCTTGCGCCACGAGCTGCTGATGTAGTCGTTTTTGCGGCTGTTGCGCTGCGAAATTTGGTTGAACGCTTCAATCAGGATGGAGAAGCCGATAGCGGCGTAGAGGTAGCCTTTCGGGATGTGGAAATGGAAGGCTTCGGCAATGAGGCTGAAACCGATCATCAGCAGGAAACCCAAGCAGAGCATGACGACGGTAGGATGCCTGTCCACAAATTCGGTTAGCGGTTTGCTGGCGGAAATCATGACGGTCATGGCAACGGCAACGGCACCCATGGCGACGACGATGTGATCGACCATGGCGACGGCAGTAATGACGGAATCGATGGAAAATACCGCGTCAAGAATCAGGATTTGGGCAACCACGCTCCAAAATCGCGCGTGTTTCTTCTGACTGTCGGCAACGGCAAACTGGTTATGCCCCTCAAGGCGTTCGTGCAGCTCGGTGGTGGCTTTGTAGAGCAGGAAGATGCCGCCCGCGAGCATAATCATGTCTTTGCCGGAAACGTCCAACCCGCTGATGTGGAACAGCGGGCGCGTCAGGGTCATGATGTGTGCCATGAAGCCGAGCATGATGATGCGGATAACGACCGCAAGCCCCAAACCGGTAATACGCGCGCGGTCTCGTTGAGCGGGTTTGACTTTGTTCGCCAAAATGGCGACGAAAACGAGGTTGTCTATCCCCAAGACGACTTCGAGTACCAGAAGCGTGGCAAAGCCTATCCAAGTATGCGGCTCTGCCAACCAACTGAAATCCATGATTTTTGTATTCCTTTGTGTTCAAACGCGAAAAGGCAGCCTGAAACGCTCAAGCTGCCTGATTCATATCGATACGCACGAAAAACGGCGGGCGGTCATGCTGCTCTGCTCTGGGTCTTTCATGTGTGCGTATGTCTCAAGTAAAAATAATGTAAATAGTTTAGCAGCTTGGAAGGCAGATGGCAAAAGGTCGTCTGAAAACTGGAATTTGCGTTTTCAGACGACCTGCCAAACCGCTTAAATAACCTGCTTTTTGGTTTTGGTCTCCGCGGCTTTATTCGTCATAAAACCGTCTATCGGCGCATAACCCACAAAATCGGCGTTTTCATCCATGATGACTACCCAATCTTTCGTGCGCCCGCTGGTCAGGGGCAGGAAGAACAAAGGTTTGCCGGATGCAGATACTTTGGCTGATTTGACGATATCCGCTTCAGACATATTGCGGGCGGCAGCCAATTCGGACAACGGCTTCATCACGCGGCGGATTTTTTCGCGCTCGGCAGGGCCGTCGGGCAGCCACCAATTCGGGCGCATACTCGGTTCGATACCCGTCAGCGACAAGCTCAGGCTTTCATTGCCTTCATCGACATTGGCAGCCTCGCGTACGCCTACGCGCTCTATACCAAACCAAGGCAGGGTTTTGAAGCCATCTTTGGCTTTTGCCAAATCCGCCTTATCGATTTCGGCGGCAGTCACAATATTGATACGGTCGCGCTCAAAAGCTGCGGCAACAGGACGGGCAAGGGATACGCTGTACAACCCGTAAATCAAAGCGGCAAGCTGGATCGCGCCGATTAAGGAAAAATCGACCACGCGCTCACGCATTTTTTTCTTGGGGCTGGCAAGAATCAGGGTCAACAGCGGACCGCACACGATATCCACCGATACGACCAACTTATACAAATCCAAACCGCCGGTCAGTTCGGCATAGGGAAAGGGATACCAGACTTCAAAAACAAGCAGCGCCGCCAAGCCCGCCAAAACCAGACTGACAAGCAGATGCAGCGAGGCGCTTTTCACGGCGAAACGCCATCGCGAAACATGTTGAGTATTTTCCATAATGTTTGTCCGTAACGTAATTATTTGAAATATGATTTTTTGAAGACGTCATTATATCGGAATATAAAAGTTTTGCGGAAAACCAAATAAACATTTTTTTACATATCCCATGTTAAAATCCGCATTCCTCAAATATTTCAATATGATGTTATGCACGCTTCCGATATTGACACAGACGATGCGGCTCACGAATACCACGCCGACAATCCCGATTTCCCTGCCAAAACCGTTGTGGCGACGCTGTTTATCGGCGCGTTTTTCGGCTATCTCAACGACACGCTTTTAAATGTCGCGCTCACGCCGATTATGAAGGACTTCGGGGTCGATAAGACCACCGTCCAATGGCTGACGACGGGCTTTTTGCTGGTGATGGGTGCGTTCACGCCGATTACGGCGGGCGTGATTCAATGGTTTGAAACGCGCAAGATGGTGTTGTTTACGCAGGCGACGTTTCTGGCGGGTTCGCTGATTTGCGCGTTTGCACCGACTTTCGGGATTCTGGTCGCGGGGCGGATGGTGCAGGCGGTGTCCGCCGCGTTTTTCGTGCCGCTCCTGTTTAACGGCGTTTTGTCGATTTACCCGCCGAACAAACGCGGAACAGCAATGGGCGTGATTACCATGATGTTCACCGCCGCGCCCGCGATAGGACCGACGCTGTCGGGCATCATCATCGACCACACGCATTGGCGCGTGCTGTTCGGCTTTACCGCGCCGTTTATGTTGGCGGCGATGGCATTGGTGGGCAAGTATCTGACGGTTAATTTGAGCACCATCAGCCGTCCGAAGATTGATATTTTGTCTGCCGTACTGTCGATTGCGGGCTTGGGCGGGCTGGTGTATGCGAGCAGTAATTTCGCCCGTCTGCCGCTGGCGGAATTTATCCTGCTGTTTGCCGCCTCCGTCGCGCTGGTAGGCTGGTTTGCATACCGCCAGTCCCGCTTGGCGACGCCGCTGCTGAACCTTCGGGCGTTTGAGTATAAGCAGTTCCGCCACTGCGTCGTGATTCTGGCGGGCGCAGTGTTCCTGTTTTTAGGTTTGGAACTGATGATGCCGATGTACACGCAGCAAGTGCTGATGCTGACGGGTACGGCGACGGGGCTGATTCTGATGCCCGCGAGCATCGCCCAAGCGGTTGCCGCGCCTTTGTTCGGCAAACTGCTGGACAAGAAGGGCGGACGGTTTGTCGTGTTGCCCGCCACGGTGATGCTGACGGTGTCGCTGGCGGTGTTATGGCTGTTTTTGCGGATTGACACGCAAGTCATGATGCTGACCGCCATGTTCACGCTGATGGCGGTGTCCGTCTCCGCCTGCGTAACGGGCGAAACCCACGGCTTGAACGCGCTGCCGAAAAAACTCAATCCCCACGGCGCGGCGATTCTGACCACCATCAACCCGATTGCCGGCGCGGTCGGCGCGGCATTTTTCGTCGGCGCGACCAATATCGGCGAGAAACTGTCCTCCGCCGCTTCGCCGCAACAAGCCATGCTCGACGGCATCCATCTGGCGATGGGCAGCGCGTTGGTGTTGGGTGCGGTGATGGTGTTTTTCGCCATGCGCCTGAAACGCCACGAACCGGACAAGCAAGTTTGAACATAAGGTACTAAACGGGCATTTGAAAGAAGCCGCAAACAGCACAAAGAGGTCGTCTGAAAAAATGCAAAAAACGTCAGGACGACAGGTTATCTCTTTTTTTCTATACCGAAACCGCCCCAGTTTGCTATAATGCCCAGTTTCATCAAACCGCAATACCACACTTTAAAGGACAAAAAATGGGTTTTCTGCAAGGTAAAAAAATCCTGATCACCGGCATGATTTCCGAGCGTTCCATCGCTTACGGCATTGCCAAAGCCTGCCGCGAACAAGGCGCGGATTTGGCGTTCACCTACGTTGTCGACAAACTGGAAGAGCGCGTCCGCAAAATGGCCGCCGAATTGGGTTCCGAACTCGTATTCCGCTGCGATGTCGCCAGCGACGAAGAAATCAACCAAGTTTTCGCCGATTTGGGCAAACATTGGGACGGCTTGGACGGCCTCGTCCACTCCATCGGCTTCGCACCGAAAGAAGCCTTGAGCGGCGACTTCCTCGACAGCATCAGCCGCGAAGCGTTTAACACCGCACACGAAATTTCCGCATACAGCCTGCCCGCATTGGCAAAAGCCGCCCGTCCGATGATGCGCGGCAGAAACTCCGCCATCGTCGCCCTGAGCTACTTGGGCGCGGTTCGTGCGATTCCGAACTACAACGTTATGGGCATGGCAAAAGCCAGCCTCGAAGCAGGCATCCGCTTTACCGCCGCCTGCTTGGGCAAAGAAGGCATCCGCTGCAACGGCATTTCCGCCGGTCCGATCAAAACCCTCGCTGCCTCCGGCATTGCCGATTTAAGCAAACTTTTGGGACACGTCGCTTCCCACAACCCGCTCGGCCGCAACGTAACCATCGATGAAGTGGGCAATACCGCCGCCTTCCTGCTCTCCGAACTCTCTTCAGGCATTACCGGCGAAATCACTTACGTTGACGGCGGTTACAGCATCAACGCCCTGAACGACGAAGAGGCGTAATGATTTGTAATATTTCGTAGAAAAAGACAACTTATTACTCAAAAATCCGTCTGAATAAGTGGTGTAAAAAAGGTACACCAGCTATTTCAGGCGGTTCTTTTTTCGTATAAAAGGCGGCATATTTCGGGAATTTTGTCATAAAAACAAATTTTAACTTTTCTGAATTTTATTTAACGAATAAAACGATACCATGCCTGCCGGTTTGGAAAAGCCCGTCCGTCACTTAGGACGCACTTTTTTTAAAAATTTCACTTTATTATCCACAAACATACAGGAGGACATTTATGTCTATTGCTTCAGAATTCAAACAGTTTATTATGCGTGGCAACGTTATCGACTTGGCAGTCGGTATGGTCGTCGGTACTGCGTTTAGCGGCATCGTTAAATCTTTGGTTGACAACGTAATTATGCCCCCTATCGGTCTGTTGATCGGCGGCGTTGACTTCTCCAACCTGTTCATCACTCTGAAAAACGGTGCGCAAGCGCCCGCAGAAGGCTATGCCAACTTGGCGGCAGCCCAGGCAGCCGGTGCCGTCACCCTGAATCTTGGCCTGTTCATCAACTCCGTTATCAGCTTCCTGATCATCGCTGCTGCGATTTTCTCCGTTATCAAAGCATTGAACTCCATGAAAAAAGCCGAAGCGCCTGTTGAAGAAGCACCTGCAGAGCCTAGCGAAGAAGTATTGCTGTTGCGCGAAATCCGCGACTCTCTGAACAAAAAATAATCTTTTGAAGATTTGAAATAAAAGGTCGTCTGAAAATTTTCAGACGACCTTTTTGTTTTGCGTATCTCTCCGATATCAATGACTTACGGTTTGCGGTATCGGATTGCGTGGGATAACCATTCTTCAATCTCTATCCACATGGCTCCTCCCATTTACAGCAAACCTGGCTGACCCAATGCAGGGTCGGTCGCGCGGGCGGCTTGTGCGTCTTCAACGGTCAACCCCAAGGCTTTCGCCACGCCTTCGCCGTAGGCGGGGGCGCAACGGTGGCAGTTGCGGATGTGGCGGTATTTGATGAAGTCGGGGGCGTCGCCCATGGCTGCGGCGGTGTTGTCGAACAAAGCCTGTTTCTGCGCGTCGTTCATCAGGTTGAACAAGGCGCGCGGTTGGCTGAAGTAGTCGTCATCGTCTTGGCGGTAGTCCCAGTGCGCCGCGTCGCCGTTGATTTTCAAAGGCGGTTCGGCGAAGTCGGGCTGTTGCTGCCATTGGCCGAAGCTGTTGGGTTCGTAGTGCGGCAGGCTGCCGTAGTTGCCGTCGGCACGGCCTTGCCCGTCGCGCTGGTTGCTGTGGACGGGGCAACGCGGGCGGTTGACGGGGATTTGGCGGAAGTTCACCCCCAGGCGGTAGCGTTGCGCGTCGGCGTAATTGAACAGGCGGGCTTGCAGCATTTTGTCGGGGCTGGCGCCGATACCGGGAACCAGGTTGCTCGGGGCGAAGGCGGATTGTTCCACATCGGCGAAGAAGTTTTCGGGATTGCGGTTCAACTCGAATTCGCCCACTTCAATCAGCGGATAGTCTTTTTTCGGCCAAACTTTGGTCAGATCGAAGGGATGATACGGCACTTTTTCCGCATCGGCTTCAGGCATGACTTGGATGTACATCGTCCATTTCGGAAACTCGCCGCGCTCGATGGCTTCATACAGGTCGCGCTGGTGGCTTTCGCGGTCGTCGGCGATGATTTTTGCGGCTTCTTCGTTGGTCAGGTTTTTAATGCCTTGCCGGCTGCGGAAATGGAATTTCACCCAAAAACGTTCGCCCGCTTCGTTCCAGAAGCTGTAAGTATGCGAACCGAAGCCGTGCATATGGCGGTAACTGGCGGGAATGCCGCGGTCGCTCATGACGATGGTAACTTGGTGCAGGGCTTCGGGCAGCAGCGTCCAGAAGTCCCAGTTGTTCGTAGCGGAGCGCATATTGGTGCGCGGGTCGCGTTTGACGGCTTTGTTCAGGTCGGGGAATTTGCGCGGGTCGCGCAGGAAGAATACGGGCGTGTTGTTGCCGACCATGTCCCAGTTGCCTTCTTCGGTATAGAACTTCAACGCAAAGCCGCGGATGTCGCGTTCTGCATCGGCTGCGCCGCGCTCGCCTGCCACGGTGGTGAAACGGGCGAACATCTCGGTTTGCTTGCCGACTTCGCTGAAGATTTTGGCGCGGGTGTATTTCGTGATGTCGTGCGTCACAGTGAATGTACCGAACGCGCCCGAACCTTTGGCGTGCATACGGCGTTCGGGGATGACTTCGCGCACGAAGTCGGCAAGTTTTTCATTCAGCCACAAATCCTGCGCCAGCAACGGGCCGCGCGGACCAGCGGTCAGGCTGTTTTGATTGTCGGCAACGGGGGCGCCGTTGTTCATGGTCAGATGGGTTACGGGGCATTTAGAGACAGTCATAATAATTTCCTTTGTGAAATGGTCAGTGGTTTATAAAACGATTTGCCGAAAAGCATATTCGTAGCCTGTTTCTTGGCATTCATAAATTTCTTGTATCGACATTTATTTTTCCTTTTGTTTAAGCTATGAATAGGACTATACAGAAAGATTTTGACTATTGGAACTATGACTTCAATTTAATATTGTTATTATTAATTGGGATTTGATTTTTGTTAGATTTTTATTATTGATTAATGCATGAAATAGAAAAAGGTCGTCTGAAACTGTTTTCAGACGACCTTTTTGTATCTCCGTTCGCATTAAAGCTTGCGCATCATCATCATGAAATATGCGCCGCCTATGAGCGTGGCCATCATTCCGGCGGGGACTTCGTAAGGGAACATTACCTGCCTGCCCAGCCAGTCGGCCGTCATCATAACCGATGCGCCGATGAGTGCGGCGGCGGCAAGTTGCTGTTTGGGCAGGCGTGCGCCGAGCATACGGGCCAGATGCGGCGCAAGCAGTCCGACGAAGCTCAAGGGGCCGATAAGCAGGGTGGATAAGGCGGTTAACGCTGCGCTTGAGACGATCAGCACCAGCCGTGCGAGGGGGACGTTGATGCCGACGGAGCGGGCGATTGTCGCGTTCAGGCTGAGCAGTCCGAGCCAGCGTTGCAGCGGGAGGATGAGGAGGAGCGAGGCGACGGCGAGGAGGCCGACGGTAAGGGCGGATTCGGGCGTTGCCTGATAGGTCGAACCTGACATCCACAATAAAAGCAGTTGTACGCGGAAATCGCCGCTTGCCGTCCAAATGCGGATGGCGGCATCGGCGAGTGCGGCCAGCGCCATGCCGGTAAGCAGGATTTTTTCGGGGGTAAATCCGTTTTTGCGGTTGAACAGCATCAACAGCCCCAAGGATACGAGAGCGGAAACGATACCTGTCAACCAAAACCAGCCGCTGCCCGAGGTAATGCCGAACAGCATCACTACCGCCATCGCGCCGAATGCCGTTCCGGAGCTGATGCCCAAGAGTTCGGGTCCCGCCATCGGGTTTTGCGTCAGCCTTTGCAGTATGACACCGGTCAACGCGAGCATGGTGCCGGTGGCGGCGGCGAGCAGCACGCGCGGGTAGCGGAATACGAAATATTCCGGGTCTATGGTCAGGCGCAGGGTTTCGTCATAGCGTCCGACCGTAAACGCCAATACCGATACGGCGACGGCGATAAGCGGCAGAAAGCGCAAGAGGCGCGGGACGTGCAGCGCGGCGGTTGAAATATCGGAGGTCGTCTGAAACGAAGGACGCGGAGGTGCTTTCGCCGTCAGCCACAACAAAAGCGGCGCGCCGACGAGGGCAGTTACAGCGCCGGCGGGTAGATCGGTGCCGCGGTAGTGTTTCAGCAGCATCAGGCCGTTGTCCGTCAGCATCAAAAGCAGTGCGCCGACGATGAAGGAACAAATCAGGCGCATGGACAGCGTGCGTACGCCCATTTGCCGCACCAGCGTCGCCGCCGCCAATCCGACAAAGCCCATCATGCCGACAAAGCCGACCACGCCCGCACTCAAAAATGCAGCAACCGCCAAAGACAGCAGGCGGATTTTCTTCACCGGTATGCCTGCCGATTCCGCCTGCGTGTCGCCCAGGCTCATGATGTTTAACGGTTTGATTAAAAAGGCGGTAAGTATGGCGGCAACGGCAATCCGCCACAAAAGCCCCAACGTATCGCGCCAACTGTCCTGCACCAGGGAGCCGCTTCCCCACTGCATCACGCCGCGCGTCTCTTCGCTGAAAAACAGCATCACAATACCGGTGAGGGAACCCAGATACAGGCTGACCACCAAACCCGCCAGCACGACGCTGAGCGGTTGCAGGGCGCGCCGTGCCGACAGCCGCAATACCGCACCCAAAGCCGCCGCTGCGCCGGCAAACGCCACGGCGGACGTACCGTAGGCAAGGAAGGAAGGGGCGAACACGGTCGCCGCCACCAAAGCCGCCTGCGCGCCGCTGCTAACTGCCAGCGTACTGTCGGATGCGAGCGGATTGCGCATCAACTGCTGCATCAGCATGGTCGCCATCGCCGTACTGCCGCCCGCGAGCAGCGCCATCGCCATGCGGGGCAGGGTGTTGTTCTGCACCATCAGCGCGTCCAAAGGCAGGCTGTCGGGACGGTCAAACAGCCGCAGCCACGGCAGCGTCCATTCCAGCTTCAATATCCAAAACGCCGTCAGCGCGCACGATATTGCCAACGCGGCGGCAAGGATAGGCAGGGGTCGTCTGAAAATCTTTACCATGCGGCTTCCTTTTGTGCGGACGGGTTTTCAGACGACATCGAACGCATCAGTTGCAAAGTGAAACGCTGCATGGACGGCAGTGCGCCGTAGCTCCACGACGGCTCGAAGATGCGGCGGTTTGCAGGGCGGCTGAACGGCAGGCGTTGCCAAAGCGCGCTTTTTTCGAGCGTTGCATGTGTATTTTGAGGATGCGGTTTGACGATGATCAGCAGCGTGTCCGGCGGCAGCTTTGCTAAATCTAAAAGCGTGATGTTTTCGAAACCCCATTCGTTGCTTTTGCCCGTCCAGGCATTGTTCAGCCCCAATTTGTCGAACACGGCCTGAAACAGCGAAGTCTTGCCGTAAATCCGCAAATGCCGCCCGTCGGCAAACTGCACCACCGCAAACGGGCGGCCGCGATATGCCGAAAGCGCGGGTTTGGCGCGGGCAAACAGGTTTTCCGTACCGGCAATCAGCTTTTCGGCAGCGGCAGGGTCGCCGATGATTTTACCCAGCCTGCGCGTGGCTTCGACCGTGTGGGCATATTCGATGCCTTTTGCCGTGCCGAAATCCACTTCGCGTACCGGGGCGATTTTTTCAAACTGGGACTTGGCGGCGGCATACCAGGAAGATTGCACGAAAAAATCAGGCTTTATCTGATACAGCCGCTCCAAATTCGGCTGGAAGCGCAGCCCCGCTTCCTTGACGGCAGCGGGCAGCGGCGGATGGTTCACCCAGGTATCGTACACGCGGCGGTCGGCGACGCTGACGGGCGGATGCCCCATCGCCGTCAGTGTTTCGGCGACCGTCCAGTCCGAAGTCGCCACGCGCGGTGCGGCGGGGGCAGGCAGGGAAAACAGGAGGGCGGCGGTAAAAAACAGCCGTGCGGCAAGGCGGGGAATGTCGTCTGAAAAGCGGTGGGACATCAGCTTGGAAGGTCTTTCGGTTTTTGAATAAAGGGTCGTCTGAAACATATCGGATACAGGTATTCCACAATGGTCTGCAATGTCATCCGGTTTGGATTCGGGCGGCGGATTTTATGGTCGGAGCTTATGCGGCGGGACGGCTTGCCTGCGTCAAGGCAATGCCACGGGGCGGCCGTTTTCAGGATGGGCGATGATGTTCATATCGACGCTGTAAATGTCTTTCAACACTTCTGCGGTCATGATGTCGGCGGGTTTGCCCGTTTTTAATAGCCGTCCCTGTTTGAGCGCGACCAGTTCATCGCAATACTGCGCCGCCAGATTAATGTCGTGGATGACGATGATGACGCCCAAACCCAAATCGCGAGACAGCTTGCGCACCAGTGCCATCACGTCGATTTGGTGGGCGATGTCCAAAGCGGCAAGCGGTTCGTCCAGCAGCAAAAAGCGGCTTTGCTGCGCCAGGCACATCGCCAGCCAGACGCGCGAACGTTCGCCGCCCGAAAGCGTATCGACGATTTGATCGGCAAATTTTTCCGTATGCGTCAGCCGCAACGCCTGTTCCACCGCCTGTCTGTCCGCATCGTTCGTGCGCCCTAAAAGCCCGCTCCAGGCATAACGCCCCATCATAACCAGCTCGCGCGCGGTCAGCGCGGTGGCGGCAGGCAGGTGCTGCGGAAGATAGGCGACTTCTTTGGCGTATGCGCGGGCGGAATAGGCGCGTATTTCTTTGTCGTTCAGCAATATCCTGCCGCCTGCGGGTTCATGCTGGCGGGTGGGCAGTTTCAACAGCGTGGACTTGCCCGAGCCGTTATGATCGATGAGGCCGTACACGCGGTTAGGGGAAAAGTTGACGCTGATGTCGTGCAGCAGCGAGCGGCCGGGTATGGCGAAGGTGGCGTTTTGGATTTGGAACACGTTTCAGACGACCTTTTGGTGGGTTTGACGTTATTTGGAGAAAGCGGCGGAGCGGCAAAACCCATTGCCCGTTGTCGGCGCCGATGCCGCAAAGGCGGAGTTTTACGGCGGTTGTCCGAAAGCGTAGGGCAAAGTCGGACGCCCCAGGCTCCAAGGTCGTCTGAAAACGTTTCAGACGACCTTTGGATCGTTGGAGGCCGTTTGCCGCCCGTCCCTTAAAAATCGACCGAAGCCGACAGGGTGAAGCTGCGCGGTGCGCCGGCGTTCAGGTAGCCGTTGTTAGGGTATCCGCCGACGGATGCCCAGTATTTCTTGTTGGCAACATTATCGAGGCGGGCGCGGAAGGTGGCTTCGTGCCTGCCGATTTGGGTGCGGTAGCGCGCGCCGAGGTCGAAGCGCGTCCAGCCGCCGACTTTAAGCGTATTGGCCGCATCGGCGTAAGAAGAACCGGTGTAAACCATGCGTCCGTCAAATGCCAAACCCTGCACTTTCGGCACTTCCCATTCCAAGCCAATGTTGGCTTGGGTTTTAGCCGCGCCGATGGTGCGTTTGCCGTCAGTTGAAGACGAGCCGGTAGATTTCTGCTTGGCATCGAGCAGGGTAATGCCGCCCAAGAGCTTCACACCTTGTGCGACTTCCCCGTAAACGGTGATTTCCGCGCCCCGGTGGCGGTCTTTGCCTTCGGAGGTGAAGCGGGCGGTGTTGCTGCTTTCGGCAACGTAAAGCGAACGCGGTTTGTCGGTGTGGAACAGGGCCAATCCCGCGCCGAAGCCGTTGGCTTCAAATTTCGTGCCGATTTCTTTTTGTTTGGAAACATAGGGTTTGAGCGATTCGCCGGCATTGCTGACGGCGTAGGCCCGGCCGTTGATGGAGGCAGTCGAGCCTGCGGTCGCGCCTTGTCCCAGGCTTTCGATGTAGTTGCCGTACACCGACCAATTCGGCGTGATGCGGTACACCGCGCCGGCGGCGGGACTGAGGCGCGATTTTTTGTAATTTTCGGTTTGCGCGCCCGTATTCTAGGCGTAAGCCTTGTTATGTACCTGCTGCCAGCGCGCCCCGAGCATGAATTGCAGGCGTTTGTCCCAAAGGCTGAAGGTGTCGCCCAGGGCGAAGCTGGTCAGACGTGTTTTGCCGGTAACGGCAGGATTGCCCATGTCGTTGCCCGAATACAGCGGGTCGGCGGCTGCGGGTTGCGGATAGCGGGACGGGTTGTAGAGGTTGGTCGTATATTGGTTGCCCCAATCCATGATGTAAGCGTTTTTGCGCGAGGATTGGAAACGGTTGGCGGCGGCAACCCATTCGTGTTCTACCGCGCCGGTGTTGAATTTGCCGCGCAAACCGACTTCGCCCGTATCAATTTTGTCTTTACGCGCGTTGTCGAAGCGGTAAATCGAGCCGTTGCCGTTGATGTTGCTGACGGTCAGGTTTGCCAAGGAGTTGTTTTCCTTGCTGCGGCGGAAGCCGTAGGCGGCGTAGGCGGTCAGCTTGTCGTTGAAATCGTATTCGCCTCGCATGGTGCCGAACCAGTCGCGCTCGTTGGAATACGTCCACGGCTGCGCCCAGTTGGACGAGGCATCAGGCGCGGCCGGCACGGCGGTCAGGCCTGACAGGGTAACATTGGTACGCGTGGATTTGAGCTTGTTGTCCTGCCAGCCCAAATCGGCGGACAGGCGGGCATTTTCATTGCGCCAGTCTAGGCCGACATTGACCAGGCTGAGTTTGGATTTTTCGTCGTCTATTGCGGTTTTGCCGTTATGGTGCGCCGCATTGACGCGCACGCCGAATTCCTGATTTTGTCCGAAACGGCGCGCCACGTCCGCCGCCAAACCACCGCGTTTTCCCGCGCCGTAATTGGCAGTCAGCCGGTTCAATCCTTCATTGGACGCGCGTTTGGGCAATACGGATACCGTGCCGCCGATATTGTTGCCGCCCGGCGCCATGCCGTTTAAGAAGGCGGATGCGCCGCGCTGGACTTCCACGCGTTCGAAAAGCTCAGTGGCGATGTATTGGCGCGGTAGGATGCCGTAAAGGCCGTTGTACATGGTATCGTCCGATTCGGCGGCAAAGCCGCGTATGAAATACGCTTCCTGAAAATTGCCGTAACCGCGCGCAACGCGGACGGTCGGGTCGTTTTGCAGTACGTCGCCGACGCTGCGCGCATGTTTGTCTTGAATCAGCCTATTGGTGTAAGCAGTATTGGAGAACGGCGATTCTAGGTTTTTTTATTGCCCAAAATACCCACGCGGCTGCCGCGCGCCACCTGTCCGCCCTTAAATGCAGGAATCAAACCGCCCTTGGATGCGTCCGCGCTGGCGGTTACGGTGATGGTTTCGAGTTCGGCGGTTTCTCGGACTTGGGGTTCGTCTGAGGCAAATGCCGCCGAAACGGCAAGGAGGGAGAGGCTGAGGATGCTGAGTCTGGAAGCGGGCTTAATCATTTGTATTTTCTTTCAAAAGTCGGTCGTAATGATGAATTTTAAAAGAGAATTAATTTCATTTCAAAAAAATAAATGATAAAAGGTCGTCTGAAACTGTTTTCAGACGACCTTTTGACTGAATGGCTGTCAACTTTACCGTTTACGCCGCGTCGTACAAACCGCGCACCACCCTGCCGATGGCGGCGATGCCTTTTTCCAGCGTTTCCGCGTCCTGAGCGATGCTCATGCGGATGCACTCGCAGGCGTGCGGGTAATCCTGCGTGTCGATGCCGACGAAGAAATGTTCGCCCGGAATAATCAGCGTGCCTTCGGCTTTGAGCATTTCGTACAGGGTTTGCGATGAAACGGGCAGGTTTTCAAACCAGAGCCACAGGAAAATCGCGCCTTCGGGCTTGTGGATTTTCAGCGGATACGCGCCCAGCTCGCGCTTGAGCAGCGAGACGGCGGTTTGCGCCTGATTGCGGTAAAACGGCCGGATGACGTCGTCTGAAAGCTGTTTCAGACGGCCGTCCTGCAACAGCGGCGTTGCGATGGCTGCGCCGAAGCGGGTGGGCGACAGGTTCACAATCGCGTTCAGGCTGCTGACGGCTTTGACGACTTCGGGCGCGGCGACGATGATGCCGGTGCGCACGCCCGGTAAGCCGACTTTGGAAAGGCTGAAGCAGAGGATGATGTTTTCGTGCCAATTCAGCGTCACGTCGCTGTAAATAATGTTGGGGAACGGCATTCCGTAGGCGTTGTCGATAATCAGCGGAATGCCGTGTTCTTGCGCCAAAGCGTCCAGCCGCGCCATTTCGCCGTCGGTCAGCACGTTGCCGGTCGGGTTGGTCGGGCGCGAACAGCAAATCGCGCCGATTTTGCCCGCTTTGAGTTCCGGCAGGCTTTCCAGCGCGTCAAAGTCCACGCGGTATTTGAAGAAGCCTTCTTCGCCCTCGTGTTCGACAGCTTCGATTTTCGGTTTGACGGAAACGAAGTGCTGCCCTTCGACATGCACGTCGGCATAGCCGATGTATTCGGGCGCGAGCGGCAGCAGGATGGCTTTCTCTACGGAAAGGTCGTCTGAAACCTTGAATTTGCCGCCGAAGAGGTTGAAAAGATAGAAAAACGCGTTCTGCGAACCGTTGGTCAGCGCGATATTGTCGGCGGTCAAGTTCCAGCCGTATTCGCGGTTGAGGAAGGCGGTCAACGCGTCAATCAGCGCGGCATCGCCTTGGGGGTTGGAGTAGTTGCCGATGTTCTCGACGGCGTGTTCCGCCGCCAGCTTGGAAAATACGTCGGCGAACACGGCATTGACTTCGGCGATCCGCGCCGGATTGCCGCCGCCGAGCATGTTGACGGGCTTATCGCTTTTGAGCGCGTCGCCGAGGTCGTCCATAAGTTGCAGGATGCCACTGTGTTGCGTGAATTTTTCACCGAATGCCGAGAACTGCATGATGACTCCGTGTAAATATGATTGGCGGGGATTATATCAGCTTGATATGGTGAGGGGTCGTCTGAAAATGAATGTGGCGGGTTTGACGTACCATTGTCCCAACATCGCAAGAATATGTGACGGCAATCCATCTGCCCTGCCCTCTTAAAAATTCAGACGACCTGATGAATCTCATCAGGTCGTCTGAAAATGTGAACGTCGGGAATAAGGAAAGCGACTTAGCGGATTTTCAGCGTACTCAATCCGATTAACACCAAGACGATGGTAATAATCCAGAAGCGGACAACGACTTGGGTTTCTTTCCAGCCTTTTTGTTCGTAGTGGTGGTGGATAGGCGCCATCAGGAAGATGCGTTTTTTGGTTTTCTTATACCAGCCGACCTGAAGCATAACGGACACGGCTTCAACGACAAATAATCCACCCATGATGACGAGGACGAACTCTTGGCGGACGATGACGGCAACGGTACCTAGTGCTGCACCCAAAGCCAGCGCGCCGACGTCACCCATGAAGACTTGCGCGGGATAGGCGTTGAACCACAAAAATCCGAGACACGCGCCACACATGGCGGTACAGAAAATCACGACTTCGTTCGCGCCTGCAACATAAGGCAGTTGCAGGTATTGGGCGAATTGCGAGTGTCCGCTGGCGTAGGCGAAGATGGCAAGACCGGCGGCAACGAGGACGACAGGGAAGGCGGCAAGTCCGTCAAGGCCGTCGGTGAGATTGACGGCGTTGGAAGTACCGACGATGGTCAGATAGGTCAGGACGACAAAGCCGACTACGCCCAGCGGCAAGGCGACTTGTTTGAAGAAGGGAACGATCAGGATGTTGTTGGAGCTATTGGACGCAAGGTAAAACAGGGCAAGCGCGGCGATAATGGCGACGCTCGACTGCCAAACCATTTTGAATTTGGGAGAAACGCCGTTGGGGTCTTTATAGACAACTTTGCGCCAGTCGTCGTAAAAACCGAGCGCACCCGTGGCGAGCAATACGCCCAAAAGAATCCAAATATACGGGTTCGCCCAGTTGCCCCACAAGATGGTGGACACGGTGATGGCGGTCAGAATCAGCGAACCGCCCATCGTCGGCGTGCCGTTTTTGATGAGGTGGGTTTGCGGCCCGTCGGTGCGCACTGCCTGTCCGACTTTTAATTGCGTCAGTTTGCGGATGGTCCACGGACCGAGCAGCAGGGAAAACGCCAAAGCGGTCAAAGCTGCCATGACGGCGCGGAATGTGGTGTATTGAAAGACATTCAGACCGGTCAACCAGTTACTGAAATGTGCAAGCCATAAAAACATGGGGCTTCCTTTTGTTTTTGTTGTTACATTGGGCTTATCGCCCGTTTTAAATTTTGGTTTTGAGGTCGTCTGAAAAAGTTTCAGACGACCTTTGTTGATTATCAAGCTGCTTATGACAGTCAGCGCCTGCTGAAGTTCACTCTCAATGTAGGCTTCTAGCGAACCCGTTTCCGTTGTTTAGAGAGATGGAAGCATTATTGAGCAGCGGTGGTGTTAGCGTCTTTCTCAATCACGCAAATCGGATAATTTCGCACCAATCAGCAATAAGGCTTTTCATTTTCAGACGACCTCTTTGTCCGTCAATGCCTCGACCACTTCTTCCATCTTCATAAAGCGCGAACCTTTCACCAACACGGTGGCGCGTTCGGGCAAATCGTGGCTCAACACTTGAATCAACGGGTCTTTGGCGGCAAACCACAAACCGTCTGCGCCAAACGTTTCTGCCGCTTCGACACTGTTGTCGCCGACAAAATAAGCCGCTTCGATGCCTTGGTCGCGGGCGTACTCGCCGACTTCGGCGTGCATGGCGGCGGCTTCATCCTCGCCCAGTTCGCCCATATCGCCCATCACAAAAATGCGCGGTGCAGGCATACGCGCCAACACGTCAATCGCGGCTTTCATGCTATCGGGGTTCGCGTTGTAAGTATCGTCAATCAGAGTCGCGCCTTTGATGCCGGACTTGACGTTCAGACGACCTTTGATGTTGCTGAAGCCTTTCAAACCTTCCGCCACATCGTTCAAACTCAAACCCGCAGCTAAAGCCAACGCAGCGGCAGCGGCAGCGTTGTGGACATTGTGGCGGCCGGGAACGGGCAATACTACGGCTGCGCGCTCGTTGCCGCACACCAAATCAAATTCGCACGATAAAGGTTTCAACACGATATTTTCCGCGTGGACATCGCCGCTATCGATGCCGAAAGTCTTCTGCTGATGACCTTGTGAGGCCGTCTGAAACACGACGGCATGTTCGTCTTCGCACGGAATCAAAGCCAATCCGTCTTCGCCCAAGCCTTGATAAATCTCGCTTTTCGCCTTGGCAATATCGTTCGTGCCATCAAAACCGCAGCCGACATGGGCGCGCAAGGCGTTGTTGACCAAGGCGGCATCGGGTTTGGCGATTTGCGTCAAAACCGCCAGCTCGCCGAAATGGTTCATACCCATTTCGATCACGGCATAGCGGTGTTTTTCGTTTAATTTCAACAAAGTCAGCGGAAGGCCGATGTGGTTGTTGAAGTTGCCCGCCGTTGCCAAAACGGCATCATCGCCGAAACGGCGGCGCAATACCGCAGCCAGCATTTCCTTCACCGTCGTCTTGCCGCCCGAACCGGTAATGCCGAACACAAACGGGTTCACATTATCGCGCCACGCCTTCGCCAGCGTTTGCAACGCGGCAAGCGTGTCATCGACTTTCAACGCGCCGTCCATTGCAGCGCAATCTTCGCGCGAAACCACAACCGCCGCCGCACCCGCAGCCAATACGTCTTTAACAAAATCATGCGCGTCAAACCGCTCGCCCGCCAAAGCGAAAAACACATCGCCCGCACGGATGTCGCGGCTGTCGGTTACGATGCGCGATACGGGTTTGTTTTCAGACGGCGTTGGAAGGTTGAGGGTTTGGCAGATGAAATTTAGGTCTAGTGGTTTCATGGTTTCTTTCGTTTGTTTTTTTCAGACAGTTTTTTGACACTCAACTACCGATTTTTCCATACTCTTGATAATCGGAGAAACACAATACGATGGTTTTACCGTTTTTACGGTAAGGATGGCAGAGGCTGTAATGACCGTCTTCCGCTTCATAGCGCATTTCCTGAGTTTGTCCGGCAAATACTTTTTGCAGGTATTCGCGCTCCTTCAAATTCGGAGAATAGACATAGTCCATTTTCTTGACCATCACTTTCTCACCATTTCGATCCATGACAAAATTATCATTACCTTCTACATTTTGATTGGCAGCAGGTACAGCTTCATTTTGACTGGCGGCAGGTACAGCTTCGCCACCTACGTTAAGGCGGGAATCGGCTGAAAAAGCCAGATAAACCGGTTTGTTGTCGATCTTATCCTGCACGATAATCATGGCAGATTTGAACGACAAATCATCTTTAGCCATCAAATCAAGGATTTCTGACGATTTTTTAATATACGCCAAATCGAAACGGTAATCTGTCAATGCAGCTATTTGAGCAGGATTGTCTTTGACGATGCGCTCCGACGATTGGGTTAAGATATCCCGTTTTTGCCGAATAGTCAGGTAATTGCCGCCGAACAGCAACGCCGCCAAAATAGGAAATACCGCCAACAGCAGATATACAGTTTTCCTACCGCCACGGACTTCTTCTTCCTGCCCGCGCTCGGCAATACGGGTCAGATTCAACATGATGTTCAGCATCAACGTACCGCCCATCACAGCCAAAATCCCCAAAATACTCATCAGGAAAATTTCTGTAATGTGTTCACGGAACACCTTGAGTCCGAAGACTTGAATCAATATCAACGCGAACACCCAGTACACCAGCAGTGTCACTGCTACCATACCGATAATGTTCGTTGCCTTGACCAATTTTTTTGCATTCATCTCTTTACTCTTTTTTCAGACGACCTATTTGTCCTGATCAATCAACGGATACGGATTAATCGCACCACTTGGCAGATACACGCCGTAGTGCAAATGGGCAGGCGTGGTTTTAGCGTTGCCGGTTTTACCGACATAGCCGATGACCTGTCCTTCTTTCACGCGTTCATACAGGCGGACGCTGGCGAATTTGTTGAGGTGGGCATAGTAGTGCCATGCGCCCGGCCCTTGGATGCCGATGACTTTGCCACCCAATCGGTTACGCCCGATTTTGGTGACGATACCGGGCGTCGTGCTGCGTATCGGCGTGTTTTTCTTGGCGAAAATATCCACACCTTCATGTCTGCGCCCCTGGCTGCGCGCTGCGCCCCAAGTGTCGTCAAAACGCTTGCCTTTAACAGGATTGGGCAGGCTTTGCGCCGCCGGCGGTTCTTTCGCCCTCAGTTCGGCAATTTCGGCGTTCGGACGCGGCAGTTGTTTGGTGGTACAGCCTGCAAATAAAATCATGACTGCACTGATGAAAAGGGTTTTTGTCGGCATTTTCAGCATCAAATCGGTCTCCTCGTTTTTCAGACGACCTTTAAAATTCCAAATCAGGGTCGTCTGAAACAACTGTGATGGGTTTAATGGCTGACGTGCCGTAATGCGTGGGTTGTGTTGCTTTTATTTTGTGGGGGATAAACGTTTTCAGACGACCTTAAGGCTGCCGGGCCGTCTGAAAATTGATTACATTGTTGTCAAATTTATAGTGGAATCGATAAGTCGAATACGAAGTACAGCAAAACTTCTCTGCCCTAAGGTGACTCCTCTCTGTCTGTATATACTCAAAAATTACTCTTCAATATCGACATATCCCAAATCGATCAGTGCCTGCTCCACATTTCCCACTGCCTCATCATCATCTTTTACCATCAGTAGGAAGGCATTTTCGGTATAACCAATATCTATTAGCCGAAGCCCATGGGGCTTAAGCAATGCATCGTAAGCATCTGAAACAAAGATATGGGCATTGAACATCGCAAACATATTCATCTCATCACTCTCACAAAGCTCGTCCAATTCATCTTCTTCATCCGGCACGGCAATGCCTTCTTGAGTGCAAAATGCTGCTACTGTACGATCGCAAACTTCGTCATCAATTTCTGTCGTATCTATTTCAATACCCAGTTTTTGTATAGGATAAAACCGCTCTAATTCCAAATATGGATTTTTCCATTCCATATAATCCATAAATTGATGATCAGCATAATGCCATTCACCTGATTCGCTATACCAACCTAAATGCTTAAATAACCAATCACACACCAAATCCTCATCTTCAGCCGGAGGAGCTTTTGGTAAATCTTCACGGGTTAAGTAAGGGACGGCTGCAAGTAAAGCATTGAATAAAGGAGTATAACGTTGCATATTTTTGCCTATTAAAAGTGAGATGGAGTAATGTGTAATTTCCTATTTGCCAATGGCCTTAAGGAATTATCTGGAAAATATTTTTACCTAAGTTCTGCCAATGCTTTTTCTGCGATTTCAAAATCGGAGAAATGGTGCTTCACGCCTTGTACATCCTGATAGTTTTCATGTCCTTTGCCGGCAATTAGAATGATGTCGTTTGCAGCGGCACGTTCGACTGCGTAACGGATAGCTACGGCGCGGTCGGCTTCGACGCATTCGGGCGCGGGCACGGCAGGCAGGATGTCGTTGATGATGTCTCGCGGATTTTCCAAACGCGGGTTGTCACTGGTTACGACGACTTTATCTGCGCCCTGTACGGCTGCTGCACCCATCAGCGGACGTTTGCCGCGGTCGCGGTTGCCGCCGCAGCCGAATACGCACCACAAAGCCGCACCCTGTGGTTTGATTTCCTGCAAGGTAGAGAGTGCTTTTTCTAATGCGTCGGGCGTGTGTGCATAATCGACGACGACCAAGGGCTTGCCGCTGTTCATGATACAGTCCATGCGGCCTGAGGCAGGACGGATTTTTGTCAGCACATCCAATACTTTATCAAGCGGATAACCGTTGGCACAAAGCAAGGCGATGCAGGCGGCGAGGTTTTGCGCGTTGAACCGTCCGAGCAGGCGGGTGCGGCAGCGGCCTTCGCCCCACGGGGTTTGGAATACGGCTTCCATGCCGTCTGAAGAGGCAGTGAAATGAACAATGCGGATGTCAGCGTGTTCGCTGAAGCCGTAGCCGTAAACGGCCAAATCAGGACAGTCTTTTTTCAGACGACCTGCGAGTTCTGCGCCATATTCGTCATCTACGTTGATGACGGCGTGTTTCAAGCCGTGCCAGTAAAATAGGCGTGACTTGATGGCGCCGTAGGCTTCCATCGTGCCGTGGTAGTCGAGGTGGTCTCGGGTGAGATTGGTAAAGATTGCGCTGCGGAATGGCACGCCGTTGACGCGCGATTGGTCAAGGCCGTGGCTGGAGACTTCCATCGCGGCGGCTGTTGCGCCCTGTTGACGGAAACGGTAGAGCAGGGTTTGGACATCGACGGGGGCGGGGGTGGTATGTGTGGTTTCTTCCAATGTGCCCCAAAAGCCGTTGCCGACCGTGCCGATAATGGCGGTTTTTTCGCCCAATAAATCGGCGGCTTGCGCCAGCCATTGTGTGATGGAGGTTTTGCCGTTGGTACCGGTTACGCCCCAGACTTTGAGACCGTCTGAAACGTTGCCGTAAACTTGCGCCGCCAACATGCCGGCACGGTGTTTCAAATCTTTGATGCCTTGATTGGGGACTTTCCATTCGGGATTCCACGCAAATTTGCCGTCGTCGTCCCAAAAAACAAAAGCCGCGCCGTTGGCAATGGCAGCGGGGATATAACTGCGGCCGTCTGAATATTCGCCCTGACAGGCAACGAAAATATCACCTTGTTTAATTTGACGGCTGTCTGAATGCAACAAACGCCCTGCTGCGTTTGCACACAGCAGAGGCGGAATGTTGGTTTCAGCTAAAGGGGTTAACTTGCTGAACATAAAATAATCTCGTTGATACTCGGATTAAGACGGTGTTTTGACGGCTGCAACATTGGTCAGAGGCTTGGTCGGGGAAACGCCCAAGATATTCAGGCTGCCGCCCATGACTTGTTTGAAGACCGGACCTGCCACTACGCCACCGTAGTAACCGTTTGCAGTCGGTTCGTCGATGGTTACCGCCACAATCACACGGGGATTTTTAGCAGGAGCAAAACCGATGAAAGTTGCGACGTGTTTGTTATCAACGTAACGCCCGTTGACCAACTTACGCGCCGTACCGGTTTTCGCGCCGACGTCGAAACCATCTACCGCACCTGCTGTACCCGTACCGCCGGGCTCGGTTACAGAAACCATCAAATCACGAACTTCACGCGCGGTCGAAGCTTTAATGACGCGTTTGCCTTTTGGCGCAACCGCCTGTTTCTCGAAGCTGACCGGCAACAATTCGCCGTCATGTGTCAACATGGTATAAGCACGCGCCAATTGCAGCAGGCTCAATTGCAAGCCGTAACCGAAAGACATGGTTGCCTGTTCAATCGGCTGCCATCTGCGCCAGCTTCTCAAAAGACCGGCCGTCTCACCTGGGAAACCGGAGTGCATCCGCACGCCCACACCCAAATCATGATAAAAATCATACATTTCTTTAGGCGTGAATTTTGCAGACAGTTTGCTGGTACCGACGTTGGAAGATTTTTGCATAATGCCGCGCACATCCAAAGTAGGATACACATGGGTATCGCGCACAGTAGCAGGACCGATTTTATAAGGCATGGTGTTAAAACGATCAGCCACACCGACTTTGCCGGAATCCAATGCTTTTGCAATCGTAAACGGCTTCATGGCAGAACCCGGCTCAATCATATCGGTAACGGCTCGATTGCGGCGCTGTTCGCTATCGGCGCTGCCCGGTTGATTCGGATCGTAGGCAGGGCTGTTAACCAAAGCCAAGATTTCGCCGGTTTGCGCATCCAATACCACAACCGTACCTGCTTTGGCTTTGTGATAAGCCACTGCTTTATTCAGCTCATCATAGGCAAGTGTTTGAATACGTTGATCCAAAGACAAAACCATGTCCTGCCCGTTTTTCGGATCGCTGTTGCGCGGAGAATCCAAACTATCGACGATATTGCCTTTATTGTCGCGCAAAACCACTTTCGCACCGTCCGCACCATGCAGACTGTCTTCTCGCGACAATTCCAAGCCTTCCTGTCCTTTGCCGTCGATATTGGTGAAACCGATAACGTGTGCGAACAGGTTGCCCATCGGATAATGGCGTTTCAGCTCTTTTTGGAATGCCAAGCCTTTAATGCCCAAAGCTTTAATTTCTTCCGCTTTTTCTTGGCTGAGTTGACGCTTCAGATAAATAAAATCTTTATCTTTTTTCGCCAATTTTTCCTGCAATGCCTCAACAGGCAGCTCAACAATAGCCGCCAACTTAGCCATCTGTTCGGCAGTCGGCATCTCTTCCATACCCGAAGGCATGGCATACAAAGATTCAGTCGGTGCACTCAACGCCAAAGTCGCACCGTTACGGTCCGTAATCATGCCGCGCGACGCAGGTAAAGTCAGGGTACGGACAAAACGCTGATCGCCCTGATTTTTCAAAAACTCATGCTGCGTGGTTTGCAAATAGATGCCGCGAGCCAGCAGTCCGACAAACGCAGCCGCAATCAGCCACAACACCAAAGAAATCCGCCCATCACTGGTGATGGGTTTTTTAGCTTTGGCTGTCTTGGGCAGCATGCTCGGTTTATATTCGTTTTTAATCAACATCTTAACATCTCAATTCATAATCACCCGAACCGTGTCTTTATCTAACGGCACCAATTTGCAGTACCGGATAAGCCGGCTATATTATTTTTTTCGTTCCACCATCACGGTATTATCCGCGCCGGGCGGTTTGAGGCGTTGCTTCTCAGCCGCCACCTTAATCAGCTTGTGGTTCGCCAGCCGCGCCTGATCCAATTTCAAGCGTGCATAGTCCTGATCAAGCTTGATTTCCTGCTTTTGCGCTTTATCCAAAGCGATGAAGTGCAAACGCGATTGGTCTTGCACAGTGACCACCGCAAAAGCAGATACCGATACCAAGACCAACAAAAGGATATTTAATTTATTCATTATTTTCAGACGACCTCAATCTGTTTGTTCCGAGGACACCTGCCCCACATAATGCTTATTCTGCAATCTCACCGCCCGTCCGCTCTGCCACGCGTAAAACTGCGCTGCGCGCCCGCGGATTGGAGGCGGTTTCCTCAACACCCGGCTTTATCGCCTTTCCCACCGCCTTTAACGGCGGCAGAGGCAAATCCGCTTCTTTTACTGCCGCCCAGCGCGGCAAAGGAGGATGTTGCGAATATTTTTTGACAAACTGTTTTACTATGCGGTCTTCAAGCGAATGGAACGCGATAACCGCCAAACGCCCACCCTGTTTCAGACGACCCATCACTTGCGGCAGAACCGCCTCTACCTCTTCGAGCTCGCGGTTAATAAAGATGCGAACTGCCTGGAAGGTACGCGTCGCAGGGTCTTGCCCCCGCTCACGAGTACGGACGTTTTGTGCCACGAGCTGCGCCAGCTTGCGGGTTGTATCGATCGGACTTTCTGTCCGTTGCGCAACAATGGCGCGCGCAATCTGGCGACTAAACCGCTCTTCACCATAATTCTTGATAACCTCGTGCAAATCCTGTTCTGATGCTGTTGCAATCCATTCTGCAGCGGACATTCCCCGCGTCGGATCCATGCGCATATCCAAAGGTGCATCAAAACGGAAACTGAAACCCCGTGCGCCATCATCTATCTGCGGGGACGAAATCCCCAAATCAAACAACGCACCATCTATTTCTTCAATACCCAGCTTATCCAGGGTCGTCTGAAAACTGGAAAACCCGTCATGGACTACCGTAACGCGCCCATCCTGCTCGGCCAGCTTTTGCGCCGCCTCAATCGCTTGCGGGTCTTTATCAAACACAATCAGACGACCTTGACTGCCCAGACGGGACAAAATCAATCGGGAGTGCCCTCCCCTGCCGAACGTCCCATCCACATAAATACCGTCTTCACGAACCGCCAGAGCATCAACCGCCTCGTTTAACAAAACGGTGATATGTTGATATTCAGCATTACTCACAATTGCAAATCCGTCTGACTTAATTGGAATGCCAACTCTTCAGGATCATCATCCAAAGCCTGAGTCATTTCAGCTTCCCATTGATCACGGCCCCACAATTCCAAACGGTTGGCGCGACCGACCAAGGTAACGTCTTTTTCAAAATCCACCCGTTTGCGCAGATTGGCAGGAATCAGTACGCGGCCGGCGCTATCCCATTCCAGCGTATCCGCATTGTGCAGCAGCAGATTTTGATAACGCTGCAACATCGGATTTCCTGCCGTTTTCAGGTGCAAAAGCTGCTCGGCAACCTTTGCCCATTCAGCCTCCGGATACATCAGCAATTTTTGACGGGAATCCAAAGTAACCACAATCGACGGCGTATAATGGCGCAGCAAAATATCGCGGAACTTGGCAGGAATCGCCAACCGCCCTTTGCTGTCAATACTCAATTCGTGAGCGCCACCAAACACAATTTCGTCCTAATCGATTTAAATCGGAATTTTTTGGGCAATGCAGACACTTTTACCCACATCGCCCCACTAGCCCACACTATAAAAAATTTTAACGTCTCGGTCAAATCGCCTTACTCTAAAATCCCAGTACATATGCAACAACAAAATCATTAAAAAACAGTATTTTAACCAAACAAGCAAACAAGCCGAACCACCCATTTTACCCGATTTGGTTTTTAAAAACACAATATGTAGTATTGCAAATATTATTTAGACACAACATATGGTATAAAAAAATGAAAAAACGCCCCTTTCCCGTTCACGTTATAATAGACAAATAAATTCATAAATTTTACATTATCTAACAATTATGAAGGCACACCTCCCCCTCCCCTCCCCTGCCGCGCAAGCCTCAAGTTCCAAACTATTCGAAATAATCAAACAGGAAATAAAAGCCCAAAATAACTGGATTCCTTTCTCACGATTTATGGAGCTTGCACTCTACACACCCGAATACGGCTACTACACCGGAGGCAGCCACAAAATCGGCACAGACGGCGATTTCATCACCGCCCCCACCCTCACCCCATTATTCGGACAAACCCTCGCCCGACAACTTGCCGAACTACTCCCGCAAACCGCCGGCAACATCTACGAATTCGGCGCAGGTACGGGACATCTCGCCGCCACCTTATTGAAAAGCCTTTCAGACGACCTCAAGCATCACTACATCATCGAACTCTCCCCCGAACTTGCCGAACGCCAACGTCAATTCATCGCCGAACACACCCCCCCGCAACTGGCACAAAAAGTCATACACCTGACCGAACTGCCCGAATCCTTCGACGGCATCATCATCGGCAACGAAGTCCTCGATGCCATGCCTGTCGAAATCATCCGCCGCACCCAAAACACCTTCCAACACATCGGCGTCTCCATCAACCCCGACGGACAGCTTGAACAAAGCCCGCAACCTTTGAAACAACCCGACCTCCTGCGTTTAGCCGCCACCTATTTTCCCGAAACCAAACACCCCTACACCAGCGAGTTACACCCCGCCCAATACGCCTTTATTCTCACCCTCGCGCAAAAAATCACACGCGGCGGCATGATATTTATCGACTACGGTTTTGACGCCGCCCAGTATTACCACCCGCAACGCGACGAAGGCACGCTCATCGCCCACTACCGCCACCACACCGTTCACGACCCGTTTTTCCATATCGGCCTGACTGATCTGACCGCACACGTCAACTTTACCGATATTGCCCAAGCAGGCACCGACGGCGGACTAGACCTCATCGGCTACCTGCCCCAATCTCATTTCCTATTCAACCTAGGCATTACCGACCTGTTGGCACAAACCGCCCCACCAGGTACGGCAGACTACCTCCGTGTCAGCACCGCCGTACAAAAACTGACCGACCAACACGAAATGGGCGAACTCTTCAAAGTCATCGCCTTTGGCAAAAACATCGACATCGACTGGACAGGTTTCCGCTTCGGCGACATCTGCCACAAACTTTGAAATCCCCCACCTCAAACCATCCTCCGAACACACAGGTCGTCTGAAACACCGTTTCAGACGACCTCATCCATGTTTTATTCCATTAAAAAACAAAAACAAAACATAAAGTACAAAATAAAACTTGCCAAAAACTCAAAACAACATATAATAGCGACTTCACGAAACGGCGAATTAGCTCAGTCGGTTAGAGCAGAGGAATCATAATCCTTGTGTCCGGGGTTCGAGTCCCTGATTCGCCACCAAATTTCGGGGGTATAGCTCAGTTGGTAGAGCGCTTGCATGGCATGCAAGAGGTCAGCGGTTCGATCCCGCTTACCTCCACCAGATAAAAAAGACCTTGTTTAAACAAGGTCTTTTTTGTATTTATTGACTCTATCATAGATTAACAACACGACACATATTCCAAGCAATCAATTTTCTAAGCACCGAACACAAAAAACCAATCGGTCTCAAACTATAGTGGATTAAATTTAAATCAGGACAAGGCGCCGAAGCCGCAGACAGTACAGATAGTACGGCACCGATTCACTTGGTGCTTCAGCACCTTAGAGAATCGTTTTCTTTGAGCTAAGGCGAGGTAACGCCGTACTGGTTTAAAGTTAATCCACTATAATGTCTCTATTCGCAACCCCATCACGTTCATTCTATTGTTAAGAGGCTGCCATGATGAAATTATCTTGACAGCCTCTTATATCGTACTTTTAACTTGTTTTGTTTTATATGAAGTTATGGACGCATTCTAAAGACATTACTTACTTGACCGTTATAGATACGGACTCAGGGTTTGGCGCAAAATTTCCATATCTGTAACCTTCATAATGTTTGCCTTACCCAGACGATCCAAACCAATAAAGCGCATGACGCCGCCACTCACTTTTTTATCATGACTCATGTGCTCTATCCATTTTTCAAATTCGAACTTCGGCGGTGCCGATGGTAATTTTGCAGCCTCAAGCAATGCTGCAATACGAAGCGTATCTGCCTCATGAATTTTACCCAGTTTCTCGGATAACCGTCCTGCCAATACGCATCCCGCGGCTACTGCTTCTCCATGCAGCCACACGCCATAACCCATTTCTGCTTCAATGGCATGACCAAAAGTATGCCCCAGATTCAACCATGCACGAATCCCTTGTTCTGTCTCATCTTGAGCCACAATCTCAGCTTTCATTTTGCAACAATGGTACACAGCCTGCGTAAGTTTCTCCTGATCCTGCATCATTAAATCGGTCATGTGCTGCTCTAACCACTCAAAAAACTCAATATCGCCAAGCGCGCCGTATTTAATGACCTCTGCCATACCGGCAGATAATTCGCGTTGCGGAAGCGTTTTAAGCGTAGATAAGTCCGCCAGTACAGCCTTAGGTTGATAAAACGCGCCTATCATGTTTTTCCCAAGCGGATGGTTGATTGCTGTCTTACCGCCAACTGAGGAATCGACCTGACTTAACAATGTAGTTGGCACTTGGATAAATGGGGCGCCACGCTGATAAGTTGCCGCCGCAAAACCAACCATATCGCCAATGACCCCTCCTCCCAATGCGATCAAGGTCGTTTTGCGCTCCGCCCTATTTTGCATTAAACCGTCAAAAATAAGATTGAGCGTTTGCCAATTTTTATATTCTTCCCCATCAGGCAGAATAATACTGAAACTGGAAATACCTAATCTATCCAAGGTCGTCTGAAAAGATTCTAGATATAAGGGCGCAATCGTCTCATTCGTAACAATGACCACCTTATTACTTAAATATGGCTTTAATAAAACATCAGCTTGTTCAATAAGATGATTCCCGATAAAAATAGAATACTGATGGGAGGGAGTTTGGACGGTCAGGGTACGCATTTTGATTCCTTGTTAATCTTTAGTTGCCGGCTCTCATTTAGGGTCGTCTGAAAACCTATATCGTTACTCACCGATAACAAATCTATTATCGATTTAACGCCTCAAACAACCGTTTCACCGTTTTTGCACAGCTGTCGGACTCGATCACAATGTGCGCAGTATTTCGATATAAAGGATCACGGGCATTATAGAGCTCTTGCAACTTAGCAAGCGGGTTCTCTACCTGCAACAAAGGGCGGCTGTTATCATAACGGGTCCGCTCTAACAGAACTTCAGGCGAGGCATGAAGATACACGACCATACCATTTCGTCGCATATTTTGCCTGTTTTCCTCACGTAAAACCGACCCTCCTCCTGTTGATAAAATAATATCCTTCATCGCAGTCAGCTTCTTGAGCATAGCAGTCTCTCGATTGCGAAACCCTTGCTCACCCTCCATCTCAAAGATGATGGGAATAGAGACACCTGATGCCGTACAAATCTCATGATCACTATCATAAAACGGACGATCCAACATTTGGGCAATATACCGCCCCAAAGTGGTTTTCCCTGCACCCATCAAGCCAATTAAGATTAAATTACCGTTGATTTTTTCCATAAAAAGCATTTTATACGATACTCAGCATTATTTGTGCCACCCTTCCAAACTCGTGTCTGCAAACACCATACTCCAATTTTTAATCCGTTGATTCTAATTGTTTTTATAGTGGATTAAATTTAAATCAGGACAAG
>NZ_KV838110.1:35860-73775 GCF_001838645.1 Neisseria sp. HMSC70E02
GCCGTACTGGTTTAAAGTTAATCCACTATAATTTCAGACTTCTAAAAGTCTTTGGCTATTATATTTGACGCACAAATCCTGACTATCAGATTGAATAAATAAAAACCGGGCAGATATCCAAAAGACATCTACCCGGTTTTATTGCATCACTTAATAACGCAAATTACTACCCACGCCATCCATAATGCGAGGCGTTATGAAAATCAACAATTCGCGTCGTTCTTCTTTCTTGGCTCGTGATTTAAACAAGTTTCCTACTACAGGAATATCACCAAGCAATGGAACTTTATTGATGGTATCGCTATTGTCCTCTTCATAGATACCACCAACGATCAAAGTGCCACCATCTTCAACCATAGCCTGAGTATTCAAGTTCTTAGTCTGAATACACTTGGTTATCAAAGAATCTACAGTACAGTCGACCGGAGTATCTTTAGTGATCTTAACGGTCATAATAATTTGGCCATCTGGAGTTACATTAGGAGTAACTGTCAGACCCAAAACCGCTTTTTTGAATGAAACCGAAGTTGCACCACTTGAAGAAGCTTCTTGGTAAGGAATTTCGGTACCAGATTCAATCGTAGCTTCTCGACGATCCTGAGTCAGAACACGCGGATTAGAAATGGTTTTGCTCTTACCTGTTGCTTCAGACGCAGAGATTTCCAAACCTAATGCACCAGATGACAAGGCTCGTACTAAAGCGATACTGTTCGTTGCTGCTGTAGCAGGTAAACTTACGTTAGGCTGCAAAGACCACGTTGGATAAGCAGACTCTCCACGGAAAACTGAAGCGTTAGTATTGTGGTTATTCTGAGCACTTGACCAATCATTACCCCAAGAGTTTCTTCCTCTTGCACCAGCAGCACCAAACTTAACGCCCAAATCGCGTGAGAATCCATCTTTTGCTTCTACAATACGCGCTTCAACCATAACTTGGCGTGTAGGAACATCCAACTCATCAATCAATTTACGGAATTTCTCGATGACGTTCCGATTATCTGTAACAATCAAGGTATTCGTTGCGGGGTCAATCAAAGCACTGCCTCGGCCGCTCAACAAGGTATTGCGACCATTGGAATTGCTACTTCCATTATCTTCCAAACGAAGGATTTTGCGGAACTCCTCCACATTTTTATATTTCAATTGGAAGGTTTGCGAATACAAAGGACCAAGCTCTGCAATTTCTTTTTCTGCTTGCAAGAAGGCCTTATCCTTCGCCAACAATTCATCACGTGGAGCAATATTGATGATATTACCTTGACGACGCATATCCAAATTACGGGCTTGCATTACCAAGTCCAATGCCTGATCCCAAGGCACATCCTTGAGGGATAAAGTCATCTTACCATTTACCGTATCGCTAGCCACAATATTGACGCCGGACTCTTTTGCAAGAATCTGCAGAATAGTACGGACTTCAACATCTTGGAAATCTAGAGAAATTTTACGACCATTGAAAGATTTATTTGCATTACCACCATTCAAACCACGTGACTCCGTATCAGCGGCTTTAGGTAAAATCTCAAAAGTAAAATGCCCTGCTGCCGGCTTAGTACGAACTTCCCAGTTTGAACTATTTCGAATGATCAGCTGAGTATCATTACCGATTCGTTTTAAAGTTATATTTTTTACAGGTGTATTGAAATCACCTACATCCAAACTACGTTGTGCTTGTGTTGGTAACGGATAGTTTTTCAATGTAATGATGACACGATCACGCTGTTGTTTAATATCAGGCTGTCCAGTAAAAGCCGGAACGCTTAATTCAACAATACCTGAATTGCGCGAGCCTTTACGGAAGTCGATATTAGCGGAATTAGCGACTTGCTTTGCTTTTTCTGACGGAACAGAATCCTGCATAGAAGGCTTATTATTTGATACAGACATTGCAGAATTTCGGTCAGCTGACTCACTAACAAAAACCCAAACTTCATTACCATGAATTTCAGTATTATATTGGGCAGTTTTATTCAAACCCAACACAATACGGGAACGGTCATTATTTTGTGCCGCCGTAATCTGATTTAATAACGGATCGGCATACTCCAATACTGATTGAGGCAACCGAATAGTAGTGTTAGCAAAATCAAGTGCAATTCTAGCTGGAGCCGAAGTAACAAAACCGCTCGGACTGGTTACATCACGATCAAAACGGATTTTGATAATTTTTTGACTATCAGGAAGAGTAGATACATTAATATCAGTAATATTACCTGCAAAAGCAGTTTGCACAGCCATGGCTACGCCAATACTGGCAAAAAATTTTGTCATGTGCTTAGTTTTCATAAAGTGAGACCCCTTAATTAATTTGGAATTGCGGCAGATTCGCTTCGAGATTCAGCTGTCGAAGCACCACTTGAACCTTCATCTGACTGTGTACTTAACGGCAATTCAGCCTTTCGATATATCCAGTTACCAGAACTGTCTTCTATTAATTCAGTCAAAGTAATTTTATCCTCAGTAATCGTTTGGATTTTACCGTAATTTTGACCGATATAGTTGCCCGGCATAACGGTATAAACATGTCCATTTACATCGATAAAGCCAGATGTCTTGTTATTACCACGCAGAATACCGACATAACGCATATTTTCCAAACTAAATGCTTCCAATGTTTCTTTCTGACGATTCAAATTAGGAGCATTATTCCCCTTGGGTGCATTTTCCAAACGTCGATAGTCAAACGCATTCAACCCATTATATGCTGGAGGAGTATATGCAACTGGCGGAGTAATCGTCGGTGCTTGAAATGGAGTAACCTTAACTTTAGCTTCATCTTGCGTCTGTTTTATCCACATATTTAAATCATCATGAGTGGGGGAACATGCTGCTAAAGACAAAACACCTACGAGTAAGATAGTATTTTTCATGATTTCCCTAATAACTTTTATTTATTATCAACTTCAGCACCATTCTGCGCATCACTTCCGTTAGCCTGTGCCTCCTTCTGTTTGGCTGCAAGCTCGGCAGCAACTTCTTCTGCAGGACGAGCCTTATAAGTTGTTGCAGTGGCACTCAGTGTCAAAATATCACTTTTGCCCTCTTTACCACTTTTTCCGTCTGCTGCTTGGGAGAGCTTCAGAGATTCCAAAGTAATGATTCGCGACAAACCTCCGACATCACGAGCAAACTGGCTAATCTGATTATGCTTACCCGTAATGGAAATTTCATAGGGTAACTTTTGGATTGGACCATCATTAACCGGAGCTTGAGGCACAACACTATCCAAACGCAAACCATTAGCGGATCCAGCCTGATGCAATTCTTGGATTAAATTAGGAATTTCAGCATCTGTCGGCAGTTGTTTCAACAAAACATCAAAAGCTGAACGGATAGATGCCAATTCCTCCTGAAGGTTATGCAAATTAACAGCCTCAATACTTTTTTTCGTATATGTTTCCTTTAGTTCGGCTTCTTTAGCTTCCTGCGTAGAAAGTGTTTCGAGTTGCTCTTTGAAAATACCAACATATCCTATTGCCAAGACCCCCGCTATTGCCAACCCTGCGATAAATAACTTAGCAGGCATATTTAACAAATAGAGGTTTTGGATATCAATATTTCTTGCTTTACTTACAGACATTTATTTTACCTCTTGCTTCTGTTCGCCAGTTTCAGTCGTGTTCGCGGCTGGATTTTGTACGGGTACTGATGGATGACCTGAATTATTCAACAAAACCTTCAGAGTAAATTCTTGATAATTATCAATTTTCTTAATACTCAAAAGTTCTGGCTGAGCAAAAACCCCGGTACTTGGTAAAGAACGCATAAACATTGCGATCTTATTATCACTACTTGCTCGACCCGTAATTTTGTAAGATGTCGAACTTTCTGCTTCCAACGCTGTCAGATAAGAGTTATCGGGAGTAACTACATTTAAGCTGTCGATGATATAGGCAGCCTGTGAACGTTTTTCCTGTAACTCTTCTACTTTTTGTTTTTTTGATAGGAAATTTTCTTTTTCTTGCTGCAGTTTTAGAATTTCTCCCAAAGCTTTATCCAGCTTTTCAATTTCCTTCCCTAGAAGGGCATTACGGTCTTCCTGTCTGCTGATTGCATTATTAATTGTCAAATATGTCAACACAAGCAGACCTGCACCTATCAATAACGCCGAAAGCATTAATACTTTAAATTGTTGCTTTTTGCGCTGTTTGATTTCTTCCCTATAAGGAAGAAGGTTAATTTTAACAAATTCGATCATATTACAATCCCCTTAATGCTAATCCGAATGCTAATGTTAAAGACGGTGCATCAATTTGCAGCTGTGGCAAATCAATTTTATTGTTTCGTTCAGCATATAAAACCGGGTGAATACACTGTGTCGCAGTATTGGTTTGAGAAAAAATACTTTCCGCCAATCCGGCCTGTTGCGATGCAAACCCAGTTAATAAAATATGTTTAATGTTTGAGAAGGTCTCTGTTGTCTGCGTAGTGTAGTAAAACTGCAATACACGTTGGATTTCTTGCGCTACCTGAACGTTAAAGCGATCTGCGACTTGGGTCTGATAATCAGATGGTTTGCTGGATGAAGCTATCATCTGCGCCGCTTTTTCTTCTGTCACTTGATAAGTACGCTGAATCAGTTGATTCAACTGTTCCGTACTGACAGGGGTCTCTTGTTTATACAAAATCTGTCCGTTTTGCATCACCAATGCGTACATTTGGGTGGCATGAATGCCAAATACGGCAACTTTTTCATTAGTCAATTCAGGTGCATGATTATTAATCCAAAAAGCATAGGCATTTCTCTGAGCCAAAAGATCCAAATCTAAGGCAGACAGATCAAGCCCTGCATTTTCAAACATTTCAATAACAGGCTCAATATCGTCTTTTCTAGCTGCTACGGTTGTAATCTGCTGCCCCGCCGGGGAAACGGATACGCCGGTCACCTGATAGTCATAACTCATTTCATCAATAGGACCGATTGCTGAAATTTCAGATTCAGCGAACTCGTCCAAATCAAGTTCGGTATCGCGAGGGTTGTAAGTTATGTTCTCTATTGTTGCCAAGCTTTGTGGTACAGCTGCAACAAAGTTCTTACAAGAACTGCGCAATTGCGTATAAGTATGTTGCAAATAGGTGACAAGTTGGTCGTAATCTTGGATTTTGTTACCTTTTACAATATTTTTAGGTAATTTGGTAATAACGTATTTTTCTAGCTGAATTTGGTTTAAACTACGGCCTGTCAGCTGAACCATCTTAATGGCATGCTGGCTGATGTCGATGCCGATAGCGGCTCGGTTGCTTAACCCTCCGGAAGCTTTACTGGCCTTGCTGGTTTTGCTTTTAGGGCTTTTTGATAAGCTAATCATATAATTTCCCTGTATTGTTAGGAGTGAGTAACTGTTTCGATATCCGTAAAGGATTTCTTTTTCTTTGCACAGTAAATACTGTGTTTCACAGAAATCGGTTTCTATTTTACTTTATTTAATGCCAGTGATGGCAAAAATTATTACTTAGTCATGATTAAAAAGATTATAACGACCTGTCTTGGTTTGATATTAGGATTGGCACTCTTCGGTGTCGGCTTGCTCGCTATTGCGATTTTGGTCACATACCCCAAGTTGCCTGCTCTTGATTCTTTACAACACTACCAACCCAAAATGCCCCTCACAGTATATTCTGCCGACGGTCAGATTATTGGGGTTTACGGTGAACAGCGCCGGGAGTTTACAAAAATTGGAGATTTTCCAAAGGTTTTGAAAGACGCTGTTATTGCCGCAGAAGATAAACGTTTCTATGAGCACTGGGGCGTAGACGTAGTAGGCATTGCCCGTGCCGCTATCGGCAACGTAGTCGCCGGCGGTTTGCAATCAGGTGCCAGTACCATTACTCAACAGGTAGCAAAGAACTTCTACTTGAGTAACGAGCGTACATTTACCCGCAAATTCAATGAAGCCCTATTGGCCTATAAAATCGAGCAGACGCTTAGTAAGGATCAGATTTTAGAACTGTATTTCAACCAAATCTATTTGGGTCAACGGGCATACGGTTTTGCCTCTGCCGCTCAAATCTATTTCAACAAAAACGTGAAGGATTTGACTTTGGCTGAAGCATCCATGCTGGCAGGCCTACCTAAAGCGCCTTCAGCGTATAACCCCATCGTTAACCCCGAGCGCGCCAAACAGCGCCAAGCCTACATCCTGCGGAATATGCAGGAAGAAAATATGATTACTGCACAACAACGCGATCAAGCTTTGAAAGAAGAGCTGCATTATGAACGTTTTGTGCAAAACATCGACCAAAACGCTTTGTATGTTGCTGAAATGGCACGCCAAGAGTTGTATGAAAAATATGGCGAGGACGCATACACCCAAGGCTTTAAGGTCTACACAACCGTCAATACTGCCAACCAACGTGTTGCTACTGAAGCCCTTAGAAAAGCGTTGCGTAATTTCGACAGAGGCAGCAGTTATCGCGGCGCAGAGAACTACATCGACCTCAGCAAAACTGATGACGTAGAAGAAACGATCAGCCAATATCTTTCTACTTTATATACGGTTGACAAAATGGTTCCTGCCGTTGTCTTGGAAGCCTCTAAAAAAGGAGTTCTGATTCAACTGCCTAGCGGGAAAAGATTCAATCTGAACAGCTACGCACTCGGCTTTGCAGCCCGTGCAGTCAACAACGAAAAAATGGGAGACGACCGTATTCGTCGCGGTTCCGTCATCCGTGTCAAAGGCGGCGGCAACAATTGGTCTGTCGTTCAAGAACCTCTACTACAAGGCGCTCTGGTCTCATTAGATGCAAAAACAGGTGCTGTACGTGCATTGGTCGGCGGTTATGACTTCCACAGCAAGACATTTAACCGTGCCACCCAAGCCATGCGCCAACCAGGTTCTACCTTTAAGCCTTTCGTATACTCTGCGGCACTCGCCAAAGGCATGACAGCATCCACCATGATTAATGACGCACCACTCTCCCTGCCGGGTAAAGGTGCCAATGGTTCTGCTTGGAATCCTAAAAACTCAGACGGCCGTTATGCAGGCTATATCACCCTGCGCCAAGCATTGACCGCCTCTAAAAACATGGTTTCCATCCGAATCTTGATGTCCATCGGTATCGGATACGCGCAACAATACATCCAACGTTTCGGCTTCAAACCGTCCGAAATCCCTGCCAGCCTGTCTATGGCACTTGGTACCGGTGAAACAACACCATTGCGTGTCGCTGAAGCATATAGCGTCTTTGCCAATGGCGGTTACAAAATTTCCGCATACGTCATCGACAAGATTTATGACAGCGAAGGTCGTCTGAAAGCACAAATGCAACCTCTTGTTGCAGGCGAAAACGCTCCTCAAGCCATCGACCCGCGTAACGCATACATCATGTACAAAATCATGCAGGACGTTGTCCGTGTCGGTACTGCACGAGGCGCCTCCGCACTTGGCCGTTCCGATATCGCCGGTAAAACCGGTACGACGAACGACAATAAAGATGCATGGTTCGTCGGCTTCAACCCAAGTATTGTCACTGCCGTATACATCGGCTTCGACAAACCGCGCAGCATGGGCCGCGCAGGTTACGGCGGCACGATTGCCGTTCCAGTCTGGGTCGATTACATGCGCTTCGCGCTCAAAGGCGTAGAAAACAAAGGCATGAAAGCACCGGCAGGTATCGTGAACAGCGGCGGCGAATACTATATGAAAGAACGTATGACCACCAGCTCCGATATCACTCTGGACAATAGCGGTACCGTTCCACGCCCTGCACAACAACCTTCCCGACAACAACGCCCGGCAAATGCCAACACTGCCGCAACGCCTGATAGCGATCGGGATGGCGGAGACCGCGGTCGCGGTGATTTGCAAGAAACGCCGGTACAGCCAAGCAATGTTAACAATCGACAATTAGACTCGCTGTTCTAATTACACCGGTCAAAAGGTCGTCTGAAACCCGAATCAGGAATTTCAGACGACCTTTTTATATATAGCAGCACAATCTCAATTCATTGCCATGTGAACAAGATAGAAAAATTCACTTTAAACCGATACAGCATTGCCTCATCCGAGCCTAAAGCGGAGAGTTTCCCCAAATGCTAAAAAAACCAGTTTCATGTCATCTGCACTGCTCATCAAACTTATCCCCTACCCCTTGATTTCAAATTACCTCACCCCATCAATCAAACGAATTGTATAGTGGATTAACTTTAAACCAGTACGGCGTTACCTCTCCTTAGCTCAAAGAGAACGATTCTCTAAGGTGCTGAAGCACCAAGTGAATCGGTTCCGTACTATCTGTACTGTCTACGGCTTCGTCGCCTTGTCCTGATTTATGTTAATTCCACTATAAAAACAACAAGGTCGTCTGAAACATGATCCAACATTTTCAGACGACCTTTTCGGATTTATCTATTTTAAAGCAACATACACGGCAGTAAGACGATTTTGTTCCCTCACCCTGCAAGACAATAAACGGATTTGCGTCCCGTCAATGCAGATAATACTACGACCGATTACAATGACTCGGAATTTTCCGGATTTCCGATATTCAAGTTGTCCATTTCTTCTTGATGCGTAGCAAACCATGCTCCGACGACTTGGTTGACTTCTTCGATGCCTTGCTTTTTAAGGCTGGAAAACAGTTGTACGCTGATGCTTTGACGGGTCATATAGGGCTTAAGCGATTTTTTGACTGCGCCTAAAGTTTTGATTTGCTCGTTTTTCGACAGCTTGTCAGCTTTCGACAACAAAATATGCACAGGACGGCCGGTGATGTGGAAAAAGTCCAGCATCCTCAAATCCAGCTCTTTCAATGGGTGGCGCGCATCCATAATCAACACCAAGCCTATGAGCTGACGCCGTTGTTGGAGGTAGTCGCCCAAAAGTTTAACCCAATGCGTGCGGATGGCTTCGGGAACTTGCGCATAGCCGTAACCCGGCAAATCGACCATAAAGCTGCCGTTGCTCAATTCGAAGAAATTGATGTGTTGGGTCCGTCCCGGCGTTTTGGAAACGTAGGCGAGCCGGACATGGTTGGTCAGGGTATTGATCGCGCTGGATTTGCCTGCGTTACTGCGCCCGACAAATGCGATTTCTGCGGGGGTGTCGGGCAGGTCTTTGAGATGGTTGACGGTGGTGAAGAATTTGGCGTTCTGAAAGAGGTTCATCCGTATTTCCTTGTTCTCTGAGACGGAGTGGCGGAATTTGCCGTGTTCATGTTGCGAAACATGGTAGTAATTTAATGTAAATCTAGTATAGAATAGCACGTTTATAGAATTATCGGTTTTTATCGGGTAAAATTTATCCGGCGTTTTGAGTATAAAAAAGGCATTGTCGCGGTATGCAATGCTGTAATCAGGAGCACTCCATGAAACGATTGACTTTAGCGGCCTTGGTTTTGGCTGCCGGCGCGGCTGTCGCTGCCCCGAAAGCGGATATTGCAAAAGGCAAAGAAGTGGCTACTACCATTTGTGCGGCATGTCATGCGGCGGACGGCAACAGCGGCATCGCCATGTATCCAAAGCTCGCCGCGCAACACAGTGCCTATATCTACCGTCAAACCTTGGACATTAAAGAAGGCAAACGTACAAACGGTTCCGCCGCTGTGATGAAACCTATGGTGATGAACCTGTCCGAGCAAGACATCCTGAATGTATCCGCATTCTATGCCAAACAACAGGCCAAATCCGGCGAGGCAAACCCGAAACAAAATGATCCTGTTTTGGGCGGCAAAATCTACCGCGGCGGTTTGGTGGACAAAAAAGTTCCTGCCTGTATGTCCTGCCACGGACCCAGCGGCGCGGGTATTCCGGGCGGCGGTACCGAAATCGGCGCATATCCGCGCTTAGGCGGCCAACATATGTCTTATGTGGTCGATCAAATGAAGGCTTATAAATCCGGACAACGCAAAAACGCGATTATGGAAGATATTGCCAAACGCCTGACCGAAGAAGAGTTGAATGCGGTTTCCAACTTCATCCAAGGTCTGCATTGATTCCTATCAATCCGTCTGTTTGCGGATGATGTGAATATCAAGGTCGTCTGAAAACGCTTGCCCTTGGGCAGTTGTTTTCAGACGACCTTGTGCGATGGTATGCCGCCGCTTTTGAGGCAATAAGTATTTTCAAATGGCAGCCTTTGGCTTTTTGCCCCATCATGTCTATTTTTTGTGCCGTTCGATAATCGGGCCTCTTCCGAATCCCGACCATCCCCGTATTCTTTATCAAATCAAACCGCTATGAGCAAATCCCCTTCATCCGTCCCCCTTATCCGCAAACCTTGGTTCGCTTTTTTAAGCTCCATGCGTTTTGCCGTTGCCTTGCTCAGTCTTTTGGGCGTCGCTTCGGTTATCGGGACGGTGTTGCAGCAAAACCAGCCGCAGGTCAATTATGTTGTGAAATTCGGTCCATTTTGGTCGCAGATTTTCAACTTTTTAGGCTTGTACGATGTTTATGCGTCCGCTTGGTTTGTGGTCATCATGATGTTTTTGGTGATATCGACCAGCTTGTGCCTGATTCGCAATGTTCCGCCTTTTCTTCGCGAAATCAAATCGTTCCGCGAGAACGCCAAAGAAAAATCATTGGCGGCGATGCGCCATTCGACTGTGTTGGAAGGCAAGATGTCGTCTGAAATCGCCAGGCGTTATCTCGAAGTACAAGGCTTCAGCTGCAAAACCGTAACGCGCGAAGACGGATCGGTTTTGGTTGCCGCCAAAAAAGGGGCGATGAACAAGTGGGGGTATATCTTTGCCCATACCGCGCTGATTGTGATTTGCTTGGGCGGCTTGATAGACAGCAACCTCCTGCTGAAAATCGGTATGCTGACCGGACGCGTCGTACCGGACAATCATTCCGTCTATGCCAAAGACTTCAAACCGGAAAGCATTTTGGGTACGTCAAACCTGTCGTTCCGCGGCAATGTGAACATTACCGAAGAGCAAAGCGCGGACGTGGTCTTCCTCAATGCCGACAACGGGATGCTGGTTCAGGATTTGCCGTTTGAAGTGAAGCTGAAGAAATTCCACATCGACTTTTACAATACCGGGATGCCGCGTGATTTTGCCAGCGATTTGGAAATTACCGACAAGGAAAGCGGCAAAAAATCCGAACACACCATCCGCGTCAACCATCCGCTGACGCTGCACGGCATTACCATCTATCAAGCGAGCTTTGCCGACGGCGGATCCGATTTGAAGTTTAAAGCCTGGAATTTGGGCAACCCAAGCCGCGAGCCGGTAACGCTCAGGGCGACATCTATGCGCGATTTCCCGCTTGACATCGGCAATACGTCCTACAAACTGGAGTTTGACCAATTCACGTCTATGAACGTGGAAGACATGAGCAAGTCGTCTGAAAAAGAGCAAACCCTGCAATCAGCGATTAACGACGTGCGCGCCGTCTCTCAAGAAAACAAAAAATACACCAACATCGGCCCGTCCGTTGTTTACCGAATCCGCGACAAAGCGGGTCAGGCTGTCGAATATAAAAACTACATGCTGCCCGTTAAGCAGGAACAGGATTATTTCTTCATCACCGGTACGCGCACAGGTCTGGAACAGCAATACCGTTGGCTGCGCATTCCTGCCGATAAGACTTTCAAACCCGATACCTTCATGGCGATGCGCGAACTCTTGAAAGACGAAGCCGCACGCAAAGCCGTCATCCGCAACGCGACCTTGAACGCCCCCGACAACATCCGCGAGCAATTCACTCTTGCCGCCAAAAACACCTTGGGCATTTTTGCGAAAGGCGGCTATTTGGCGTTGGACGAATTTATCACCAAAAACATCCCCAAAGAGCAGCAGGAAAAAATGCAGGGATATTTTTACGAAATGCTGTTCGGCGTCATGAACGCCGTATTGGAAGAAACCATCCAAAAATACAAGCTGCCCGCATGGCCTCAAGACGAAGCGCGCAACCGCTTCCTGCTGCACAGCATGGACGCCTATACCGGTCTGACCGAATACCCTGCCCCCATGCTCCTGCAACTGGACGGCTTTGAAGAAGTCCGCTCCTCCGGCTTGCAAATGACCCGTTCGCCCGGTGCATTTTTAGTCTATTTAGGCTCTGTTTTGCTGGTTCTCGGCACGATATTTATGTTCTATATCCGCGAGAAACGCGCGTGGGTCCTGTTTTCAGACGACCACATCCGCTTTGCCATGTCTTCCAGCCGCAACGAGCGCGACCTGCAAAAAGAGTTTCCGCAACATACACAAAGCCTGCAACGACTGGCGAAAGATTTAAACCATGACGCATAACCATAACCCCCTACCCGAACACGAGCTGCTGACGCACAAATCGTTCCTCAAGTCCCTGAACACGGTTGACTGCTTATTCGCCCTCTTGACCGCAGCCTGCGCATTCTTCGCCCAAACCCGCATTCAGCACGCCATGGACATCTACGAAATGGTGATTTTGTGGGTAAGCGCGGGCATTACCGTCTTTTTAGGCTGGTTTTTCAAACCCATGCGCTGGTTTGCCCCCTTGTGTGCCGTCCTCGCATACGGCGCCGTCATGCTCTACGATGGCGAAATCACGCATTCCGACAGCTTCCTGCTCAAATACTTCCTCAGCAGCCAGTCCGCGATTATGTGGCAATGCGCCTTCGTTTTCTTCGCACTCTTCGCCTATATCACCGGCGCCGTGTTGGCACAACGCAAAAACGTCGCCACCAACACCCTGCTCGGCATGGGCTCCGTATTCGCCTGGGTGTCCGCCGTCGCAGGCTTTACCGGACTTTTAGTGCGCTGGCACGAAAGCTACCTCCTGCGCCCTGACGCAGGACACATCCCCGTTTCCAACCTCTACGAAGTCTTCATCCTCTTCCTCGTCATCACCGCCCTGATGTACCTCTACTACGAAGCACGTTTCGCCGTACAAAAACTCGGCGGCTTCGTCTTCAGCTTCATGGCGATCGTCGTCGGCTTCGTCCTTTGGTACAGCTTTTCCCGCGAAGCACACACCATCCAACCCCTGATTCCCGCCCTGCAATCATGGTGGATGAAAATCCACGTCCCCGCCAACTTCATCGGCTACGGCGCATTCTGTATCGCCGCCATGCTCGGCATCGCCGAACTTTGGGCATTGAGAAACGAAAACGCCGGCAAAAAATCATCGCTGCCGCCTTCGCAAGTCATCGAAGAAGTCATGTACAAAGCCATCGCCGTCGGCTTTTTGTTCTTCACCATCGCCACCATCCTCGGCGCACTGTGGGCAGCCGACGCATGGGGACGCTACTGGAGCTGGGACCCGAAAGAAACTTGGGCATTCATCGTCTGGCTCAACTACGCCGTCTGGCTGCACCTGCGCCTCGTCGCCGGCTGGCGCGGCAAAATCCTCGCATGGTGGGCAGTCATCGGACTGTTCGTTACCGCCTTCGCCTTCATCGGCGTCAACATGTTCCTGAGCGGCCTGCACTCTTACGGCACCTTGTAAGTGTCAAAACACAATAAAGAAAGGTCGTTTGAAAAGCTTTAGCGCAACCCGCAAAGCATTTTTCAGACGACCTTTCCACATTATCAGCCACAACACAATAAAATCACACAAAATACCTCCCAATATCCCTCCCTTTCCTATTGAAACACCCCTTCCGATACACCATAATTCCATCTATAAGGCGATCACGCAAAACGCGTGTACATTGCGTCGATTTACCCGTTTTATAGTGGATTAACTTTAAATCAGGACAAGGCGCCGAAGCCGCAGACAGTACAGATAGTACGGCACCGATTCACTTGGTGCTTCAGCACCTTAGAGAATCGTTTTCTTTAAGCTAAGGCGAGGTAACGCCGTACTGGTTTAAAGTTAATCCACTATAACCTCAACCCCCACATCAAAATAACAAAGGTCAACATCATGTGCCAACTGCTCGGCATGAACTGTAACACCCCCACAGACATCGTCTTTTCCTTTGAAGGCTTCCGCCGCCGCGGCGGCATTACCGACCACCATGCAGACGGTTTCGGCATCGGCTTTTTCGAAGGCAAAGGCGTACGCCTGTTCCACGACGACAAACCCAGCGCCGCCTCGCCCGTCGCCGACCTCGTTCGCGCCTACCAAATCAAATCCGAAAACGTCATCGCCCACATCCGCAAAGCCTCGCAAGGACAAACCTCGCTGGCCAACACCCACCCCTTCATGCGCGAAATGTGGGGCGAATACTGGCTGTTTGCACACAACGGACATTTAATCGATTTCTACCCCGAACAAGGCGAGTATTACCATGCCGTCGGCACCACCGACTCCGAACGCGCCTTCTGCCACATCCTCAACCGCCTGCGCAGCCGCTTCGCCAGCAAGCCCGACCCGGACACCCTATTCGACGCCCTCGCCGCGCTGACCCACGAAATCCGCCGCTTCGGATTGTTCAACTTCGTTATGTCCAACGGCGACAACCTGTTTGCCCACGCCAGCACGCTTTTGCACTACATCGTACGCAAAGCCCCGTTCGGCAAAGCACGGCTTTTGGACGACGACGTCATGGTCGATTTTTCCGAAGTCACCACCCCAAACGACAAAGTCGCCGTCATTGCCACCTTACCGCTGACCCGAGACGAAACCTGGTCGCAACTGGCAGTGGACGAACTGGTCATGTTCCGACAAGGCGACATTGCCCGCAGCGACCGTCCTGAACAACCCGTTTACATGAGCGTAGAAGAAGGCTTGGCAATCGCCCGCGCCGTCGGCGTATCCGTTTAAAACAAAGAGGTCGTCTGAAAACAGAAAACGGCTTTCAGACGACCCCTTCAACCCACAATAAACCCACCGACTATACGGGAATAGCTCAATCGGCTACAATTCCGTTTCACAAACAAATAAATTCAAAAACTTATGAAATGTCCGTTTTGTCAGCATCCCAATACTCAAGTCACTGATTCGCGGCTCTTGGAAGAGACGAACAGTATCCGCCGCCGCCGCCGTTGCGTGGAGTGCGGGCAGCGGTTCAGTACGTTTGAAACGGTCGAAATGCGGATGCCGCAGGTGATTAAATCCAACGGTACGCGCGTGGCGTTTAATCCGCACAAGCTGAGAACCAGTTTGGAACGGGCTTTGCACAAACGCCCGATTGCCCAGGAAAAAATCGATGAAACGGTCGCGCTGATTGAGCAGCGTCTGTATCAGTCGGGCAACAAGGAAGTGCCGTCGCGCATGGTGGGGGAAATGGCGATGGAGGAATTGGCAAAAATCGATCAGGTCGCCTATGTCCGTTTTGCGTCCGTGTATAAAAGTTTCAACGACGTGTCCGAGTTTACTCAGGCAATCGCCACGCTGGTGCAGACTGACGGGAAATAGGTCGTCTGAAAGCGGTGTGTTGATGATGAAGAGGATGTTTATGAAAAGAGTTTTATCCGTAGCCGCCGCACTATTCTGCCTTGCCGCCTGCAGCCCCGAACAGGGCGATGCGGTGTCGAAAGCCGCCTCCGATACGGTTCAAACGCTGACGAGCATGGACGGCAAAATTTCCATCTCTGTTCACAACAGCCACTTCACCGACATCATCGCCGATTCCGCCCGCCATCCGAAAAACGTTCCCGCCTCCAACCTGATTCTGCTCCAACACGACCCTGAAGCGCGCATTACCATTTATGCGGCGAACAACGGCCCGGCGCAAACGGATGCCAAAACCTATTTCGCCGAACTCAAAACCGCCCTGCAATCGGACGAGACTCAAAATGTCCGCGTCGGCATCGCCACCGACAACCGCATGAATTACCAAACCGATCGCGAAGACCGGCAAGGTACGTTCAACCAATACTGCATCGCCATTCACGAAGCCAATATCTATACCGTTTGCGCGTATAGCCATCACGCAAGTCAGAAGGAATTGTCGGAAGTATTGAAAGAATTGAGCTTGTCGCGTTAATGCTTTGACGAACGGAATACGGCGAAAGAAAAGGTCGTCTGAAAACGGAAAACTTTAAGAAATCCACATTATGTTTGATTGTATTGATACCCAAATGATGCAAAACGCCCTTGCCCTTGCGCGGCTCGGGCGTTTTTCCACTTCCCCCAACCCGCGCGTCGGCTGCGTGATTGCACACGGCAACCAAATCGTCGGACAGGGATTTCATGTCAAAGCAGGCGAACCGCACGCCGAAGTGCATGCACTGCGGCAGGCGGGCGAAATGGCGCGCAGGGCGACGGCTTATGTGACGCTCGAACCGTGTAGCCATTACGGCCGTACGCCACCCTGCGCCGAAGCCCTGATCGACTCGGGCGTGTCGCGAGTGGTCGCTGCCATGACCGACCCCAATCCTTTGGTGGCAGGCAAAGGTTTGGCAATGCTCGAAGCCGCAGGCATCCGCACCGAAAGCGGTTTGCTGGAAACCGAAGCGCGCGAACTCAACCGCGGTTTCCTCTCCCGTATCGAACGCGGCCGCCCGTTCGTCCGCATCAAATGCGCCGCCAGCCTGGACGGCAAAACCGCGCTCGCCGACGGACGCAGCTACTGGATTACCGGTGAAGCCGCAAGGGCGGACGTACAAACCTTACGCGCGGAAAGCTGCGCCGTCCTTACCGGCATCGGCACGGTGCTTGCCGACAACCCGCGCCTCAACGTCCGCGCCTTCCCGACCCTGCGCCAACCTGCGCGTATAGTGTTGGACAGCAAACTGCAAACGCCGTTGGGCAGCCACATGGTTTCAGACGACCTCAGCCCCACCGTCATCGTAACCGCCGTCGATGATGAAGAACGCCTCAAACCATACCGCGCGTTCAATCATATCCGCATCTTGAGGTCGTCTGAAAACGCCGCCGGACGTATAGACCTTGCCGCACTGCTGCCCCAATTGGCAGAACTGGGCTACGGCGAGATTATGGTCGAAGCGGGCGCGACGCTGACCTCTGCCTTTATCGAAGCAGGCTTGGCAGACGAAATCGTGTTGTACCAAGCGCCGAAAATCTTAGGCGAAGGCAGAAGCCTGCTTACCCTCCCTGCTAACCCCGCCGTTTTGACTTCGGAAGGCGAGTGGGAAAGTCGTTCGGTAGAGCTGATCGGGCAGGACGTAAAATGGGTTTTGCGTAAAAAATAGGCTGCCTTGTAAACCAGAAAGGTCGTCTGAAAACTGATTTTGGGTTTTCAGACGACCTTTTTGTCAGAAGCAACGGTGTTTTATAGTGGATTAAAATAAAAATGAGACAAGGCGGCAACGCCCGCCGTGTACGGGGAGTACATAAGGGCGTTGGCAACGCCGTATCATTGCAATTTTAATCCACTATACTGCATCGCCTGATTTGCTTGACAGAGTTACAAATACCGCTTCAACATATACTGAAGTAATATTAATTTTAGGTTAAATTACGCAAATATATTAATACTAATTTTTATTAATTATTTGTATTTCCGATATTATATTTAGTCACTAACGGTATAGTCATTGCTAAAAATAATACAATTCAAAATCTTACCGCCCAGCTTGATTATAATATTTGCATAAACATTTCCCAACACTCCATTATCGTCGGGCAATGCTGCATTTGCACATGCAAAACTTTTACGTCCAAAACCAATCTTAGGGAAAGATTTATTTTCGACACCGACAAAACGGATTCCGACCCTGCTGTTTTTATGACTGCCGGCCGGGGTTCTGCTGCGGCATTTTGCACTGTGCGGCACGCCCTTTTCCATCACATGAGACTTGTCATGAAAAATATTACCATTCAGAAATTTGCAGATAAAACCGCCAAAATCGGCATCGTCGGCCTGGGCTATGTCGGCCTGCCGCTGATGCTCCGTTATGTGGACATCGGTTATCAGGTTTTGGGCTTCGACATCGACAAAACCAAAGTCGACAAACTCAACAAAGGCGAGACCTACATCGAGCATATTCCTGCCGAGAAAATCGCCGCCGCTTCAAACAGCCTGTTTGAAGCCACCACCGACTTCTCCCGCATCGGCGAAGTGGAAGCCGTGATTTTGTGCGTACCGACTCCGTTGAACAAATACCGCGAGCCGGACATGAGCTTTGTTATCGACACTACCGACGCAGTGAAACCTTACCTGCGCGCCGGTCAAGTGCTGTCTTTGGAGTCCACCACCTACCCTGGTACAACCGAAGAAGAATTGCTGCCGCGTGTTGAAGAAGGCGGCTTGAAAGTCGGTAAAGACGTGTTCTTGGTGTACTCTCCGGAACGCGAAGACCCGGGTAACCCGAATTTTGAAACCCGCACCATCCCGAAAGTCATCGGCGGCCATACCCCTGCTTGTTTGGAAGTCGGTATCGCGCTGTATCAGCCTGCCATCGACAAAGTCGTACCGGTAAGCTCTACCAAAGCCGCCGAGCTGACCAAGCTTCTGGAAAACATCCACCGCGCCGTGAACATCGGCTTGGTGAACGAGATGAAAATCGTTGCTGACAAAATGGATGTCGATATTCACGAAGTCATCGCTGCCGCGGCAACCAAACCTTTCGGCTTCGTCGCCTACTATCCCGGTCCGGGCTTGGGCGGTCACTGCATCCCCATCGACCCGTTCTACCTGACTTGGAAAGCGCGCGAATACGGCGTGAACACCCGCTTCATCGAGTTGGCAGGCGAAGTGAACTCCCATATGCCCGATTACGTCATCAGCAAAGTGGGCTTGGCTTTGAACGAACACAACCGTTCCATCAAAGACAGCAAAATCTTGGTTTTGGGTATCGCCTACAAGAAAAATGTGGACGACATGCGCGAAAGCCCGTCTGTGGAAGTGATGGACCGCCTGCACAAATTGGGTGCAAACATTTCCTACTCCGACCCGCACGTGCTTGAGTTCCCATACATCCCCGGCCACCACTACTTCGACCTGAAGAGCGAGCCGCTGACGCCGGAAACCGTAGCGAAATACGACTGCGTGGTGCTGACGACCGACCACGATAAGTTTGACTACGACATGATTGCCGAACACGCCAAACTGATTGTCGATACGCGCGGCAAGTTCCCTGCGAAAAACCCGAAAGTCGTGAAAGCGTAACACCTTTGACGATTGAGGCAGACTGCCTGCCGACGGGTTTCGGCAGGCAGTCGGCTTTCTTAGACCGTTTGTTTTCAGACGACCTAAGAAAGCCCTTATTTATATGATGCTGCTGCGTTTTCAGGTCGTCTGAAAATCTTGGCGGCAACAAATCCCTCCTATTTATGAATATAAGAAAAATACTCGGCTATGCTTTGGGTCCGATAGGCAGTGCGGCTTTCGGCATCCTCTCGCTTCCGCTGATTTCATGGTACTACCCTACGGAAGACATCGGCCGTATCGTCTTGCTGCAAACCATATCCGCTCTGACCATCCTGATTTTGGGGCTGGGCTTGGATCAGGCGTATATCCGCGAATACTACGTCAGCGAAGACAAAGCCGCGCTGTTCAAATCCTTCAGCCTGTCCCCGTTTGTTTTGAGCATTACCGGGGTATTACTGATACTTTTGTGGAATCCTTCTTGGCCTTCCAAAATTATTTTTAATTTGAACAACACCAAGCTGGGTATTCTGTTTTTAGTTTTTTTACTGACCACCCTGTTTATCCGCTTTTTCTCGCTCATCCTACGGATGCAGGAAAAAGCAATTGCTTTCTCACTCAGCCAGCTGACACCGAAATTCCTGATTTTGGTTTTGGTTTTGCTCTTCATCCTAATCGGCTTGCCAACCCATACCACCAGCCTGGTCTTTGCCTATACCGCCGCCCAAATACTGACCGTCGCTGTATTGATCTACCAAACCCGAACCGATTTGGCCGCCGCCATCCGTTCGCCTTGGTCGGCAAAGCTGCACAAAATGGGTCTGCAATACGGACTACCTTTGGCATTCGGCAATCTCGCCTACTGGGGGCTGACGTCTATCGACCGCTTTGTTTTGAAAGAAATGGCAAGTTTGGAGCAACTGGGGATTTACTCGATGGCGGTCAGCTTCGGCGCCGTCGCCCTGATTTTCCAAAGCGTATTCTCAACCATATGGGCGCCATTGGTGTTCAAATGGGTTGAAGACAACACCAACCTCGACAAAATCGGCGGCATTACCCTGTCGATGACTGCGCTCATCAGCGCGATGGTTTGCTTTATCGGTATTTTTTCGCCGGTGGTCACTTGGATTCTTCCCGGGGAATATGCATCGGTACAGTTTATTTTACTGTCGTGCATGATGTTTCCTTTGTTTTATACGCTGACGGAAGTGACCGGCATCGGTTTGAACGTCGTCAAAAAAACCTGGCTGATTACCGCAGTCAATATTGCGGCATTCCTGCTGAACTTCGGCCTGCTGTATTGGCTGGTTCCGCTCTTGGGCGCACGGGGCGCCGCAATGGCGAGTGCGACTTCTTTTTGGGTGTTTATGCTCATTAAGACCGAATTGTCTTCAAGGATGTGGCAGAAGCTGCCCTGCCGGAAAATTTATACCCATACCGCACTCTGCCTGATTTTGTGCCTGGGCTACACCTACTTCGGCAATACCGGCAACTACTACATTTTTGCTTTAATCTGGCTGGCAGGTTTGATTGCCCTGACTGTGAAATACAAAACACCACTTTCTTCAGCTTTATCAGTAGTGAAAGGTCGTCTGAATAAAAAACATTCAACACAATAACAACCATACTGCGCGCAGTTTTTGATTCTGCCGCTACAAAACGCTTACTCACCGAGAATCTTTGATTTTGTGCCCTGTCCACAACCCATGCGGCTTGTACGCCGACACACTCGACACAGGTATTATCATGCATACATTAATCATTCCTTCTTGGTATCCATCCACTCCGGACGACGTCAACGGAATCTTCTTCCGCCTGCAAGCACAAGCCTTGCAACGCTCCGGAGTCAAAGTAGGGGTCGTTGCACCGATATTCCGTTCGTTCAGAACTCAGGCAAAAACTGCGTTCAACCCGAAAAATTACGGAATAAGGACCTACATCGACAAAGACGTACCGACTTATGTGTACGACAGCATGTTTTTCTTCCCGCGCATTCCGCATATCGATCGCAAACGGGAAATCGCCGCCAGTATGAAACTGTTCCGCCGATACGTTGCAGACCACGGCATGCCCGACGTCCTGCACGCGCACTGCGTCAACAGCGGCGGCATCATTGCATACGAAATCCACAAAGCAACCGGCATTCCGTATGTCATTACCGAACACAGTACCACCTACGCCCGCAAACTTATCCGCAACTGGCAACGCCCGCTGATGTATGCCGCCGCCCAAAACGCCGCCTGCCGCCTAGCAGTCAGCCGCGACTTTGCCGAACTGCTGAAAGAAGAATACCGCGGATTGGAGTGGCAATATGTTCCCAATATCCTGTCCGCCAGCTTTGAAGCGCCGATCGACCTTGCCGACAAACCCGCCAACGAAGACTTTACCTTCTGCTCGGTCGCGCACCTGCAACATAAAAAAGGCTACGACATCCTGCTGCCCGCCTTTGCCGAAGCAGTCAAAGCCTATCCGAACCTGAAACTGAAAATCGGCGGCGGCGGTTATGAAGAATTCAAGCTGCACCGTTTGGCAAAAGACTTGGGGCTGGAAAACAACGTTATCTTTGAAGGTCGTCTGAAAAACGAAGAAGTCTTGGAATTGATGTATCAAAGCGATGCCTTCGTATTGGCCAGCCGCCACGAAACTTTCGGCGTCGTTTTCATCGAGGCTTTGGCTCAAGGGCTGCCCGTCATCGCGACGCGCTGTGGCGGTCCTGAGACTATCGTCAATCCATCCAACGGGCTTTTGGTCGATGTCGGAGACCAAAAATCGCTGACGGAAGCACTTATCTCCCTCTATCGGAACCGGAAAAAATATTTCCCGCGCCTGTTGCGCGAAAACTGCCTGAAAGAATTTGGAGAGCGTCCCGTTACCGAACAAATCATTTCTGCATATAATAAAGCTCTTGGAACGACCTAAATTTCAGGAAGCAACGTGAAAATTAAAAAACAAAATATATACATTACTATGCTTTATACGATGGTTACCGCCTACATGCTGGGGCCGATGCTGTCGTATAAGCTGGGGATTCCGCGTATCGACAATCCGCTGACCCTCTTGCTGGTGCCTGCCACCCTGCTGATTTTTTTCATAGAAAACAAAACATTCAACAGCAAGGCAGGACTCATGCTGATGGCGGTCGGGCTGATGACCGGCTGGAGCGCAATCCATCTGTTCATCACGCCCTTGGATTCGGTCAGGGTCATGGATACTTTTTTCTTCCTGTCAGTCGCCGGTTTGTTTTACCTGCTGTATCTGATTTTGAGCCGACACGAAAACCCCTTGCGCTTCGTACGCAGGCTGTTGGTTTACTTTTGCGCCTTTATCATTATTCCGCCCGTTATCGAGGTGTTGACCGGCATCCAGTTTGTCAAATCAGACGAAATTTTGGCGATTGAGGCCGGCGTGATTAAAGGCTTCTTCTTCAACCCCAACAACTTGGGTACGACTGCCCTCTTCTTCGCCCCTGCCGTGTTGATATTTTTCAATATCGGCGTCAACAAGAGGGAATATTTGTTCGGCTGGATTTTATTTTTAAGTTTGGGCGCGATTGTTTTCGCCAGCGCATCGCGTACGGCGACGATGAGTTACATCATTTTGTTTATCCTGAACTTGATTTACCGTAACAACGGGCTGTTTACGCTGATGACCATAGGCGTTACAGGCGCAGGCTTGTCGATGATTCCGAAACAGTACATTGCCGATTTCCTGCTCTCGATGCACGGCAATGCCTTTTTGGAAAACATTTCTTCCCGCCTGTATTTGTTCCTGTTCAATTTGGAGAGTGACAACTCGGTCGGCTACCGCCAAGAAATTTACAACTACTTCTGGAGCAATCCGCCGCTTTTGCTTTACGGCTACGGCCCTAAAAACTTTCAGGAATACTTCGGCGGGCATTTGAGCGACAGCCTCGGTTTTGAAAACCCGCACAGTTTCATCATCGAACTGTATTTGGGCTTCGGCATGATTTCCTTAATCGGCTTCATCTGTTACATCATTTGGTATGCAGTGAACGTCTTTTTAAGCCAAAACCTGCGGAACAAACAAAAAGCCATCGGCTTGGCGGCAATCGGCCTGTTTATTTTGGGCGGCTTCATTCCGTCCACCATTTTGCGCATGCCCTTCCTCTGGCTGCCCTGCTTTTTGATTTTCTTGTACAGCGTCCTGCCGCAGCGCGATACGGCGTATAACGCGTACCGATACACCCCTTGATAGAAAACATGATATGAAAAAAATTGTTTTGACTACTTCCATGTCCGGCCTCGGCGGCACTGAAAATGCGACCTTCCGCTTGGGACGGTTGCTCAGGCAGCGCGGCCACGAGGTCGTCCTTGCCTCTTCCGATGGCCCGCTCATCAAAGAAGCCCAAGCCTTGGGCATCCAATGGCGTCCGATTGATTTTTATCAGGGCGGCATCTTGGGCTACATCAAAGGCATGTTCGCCTACATGAAGATGTTGAAACAAGAAAAACCCGACATCATCCACTGCCAAATGGCGCGTATCGTTCCCGCCTGTGCCATCGCGGCGAAAATCTCTTCGCCGAAAACCAAAGTGTTCTACCACGCGCGCGGTTTGGATGCCGAAACTTATCCGAAAATCGCCAAACTTTTCGACAAACTGGGCGTATACATCATCGGCAACTGCAGGCACGAGCAGGAAAAACTCATCCGCCACGGTTTCCCTGCCAACCGCATCACCTACACCTACAACGCCCTGCACAAAGCCGATTACGTTCCTGAAAAAACCGCCAAAGACTACGTCATGCTCGGTACGCTGTCGCGCTTGGATACCGTCCGCGCCGTGCATGTGATGCTGGACATCTTTAAGAAAATGGTCGACCGCGATATGCCCGTACGCCTGAACGTAGCAGGCATAGGCGAGGAGATGGACAATCTGAAAGCGCAAGCAAAACGACTGGGCATAGACGACAAAGTCACCTTCCTCGGCGGAGTACGCGATTTGACCGGCTATTTCAAAGACGTGGATATTTTGGTGAACACGCCGCACTGTATCGGCGACCATGGTGCAGGCGTCGGCAACAACATCCTTGAAGCTGGCCTCTACGACACGCCCGTCGTGACCTACAACATGGGCGGCATTTCCGAAATGGTCATTACCGGCGAAACCGGATACTGTTTCCCCTTCGGCGAAGACGAAGCCTTTATCGAAGCCGTCGATCAACTCATCAAGCAGCCCGAGTTACGCGAAAAGATGGGCAAAGCCCTGCATAAACACGTTGAGACCTTATGTTCCGATGATGAAATCTATCGCACCACAATGGCCGCTTACGATATGTGAGGTCGTCTGAAAATATGAACATCACCATCGTCGCCCCCTACTGTTCGCTGCCGTCCGAGCCGCATTTCAACCGCTTCTGGTATCTCGCCGAGCTGTTGTCACAGTCTCATGATGTATTGCTGATTACCAGCAATTTCAAACACTACGACAAATCTTTCAGACGACCTGAAGATGCCGAATCTGCCTCGCAAGGTCGTCTGAAAGTTATGCTGCTGGAAGAGAGCGGCTACGGCAAAAACGTCTCGCTGGACCGCGTCAAAAGCCATCATGTGTTCGTCAAACATTTTGAGCAATGGCTGAACAACTGCCGTCCGGGCGAACAAGACGTCGTCTTTTCCGCCTACCCGCTGATCGCCACCAACCTGCTTTTGGGCGAACACAAAGCGCGTTTGGGTTACAAGCTGATTATCGACGTGCAGGACGTATGGCCGGAATCCTTCTCCTCGGTCGTGCCGTTTTTGAAAAAAATCCCGCACAACCTGCTGCCCTTCTCTTCCCGCGCCAACCGTGCCTACCGCTACGCCGACGCGCTGGTTGCCGTATCGCAGACCTACCTCGACCGCGCCAAAGAAGCCAATCCGAACGCACCCGGCGAAGTCGTCTATATCGGTGCAGATTTTCCGAAACTCGATGCCGCGCCGGCAAAAGACTTCGGCGACGACAAAACCCGTTTCTTCTACTTGGGTACGCTCAGTTACAGCTATGACGTGGAAACCGTGTGCAAAGGCGTTCGGAAACTGTTGGACGACGGCGAAAATGTAGAGCTGCACATCATGGGCGGCGGCCCCGATTTGGACAGGCTCAAACAATACGCCTGCGACGGTATTAAGTTTTACGGCTACATCCCCTACGCCGAAATGATGTCGGTCGCCAAGGGCTGCGACATCTCCGTCAACGCCATCCATTCCTACGCCATGCAGTCGATCACCAACAAACTGTCCGACTATATGGCATTGCAAAAACCGATTTTAAACAGCCAAGTCAACGACGAAGTTGCCGAAGTCCTCACCCTGCTGCCGCACGCGGACTACCGTTCCGGCGATGTAGACAGCTTCGTCCAAGCCGCAAAAGACATTCTGGCGCGCAAAAACGACCCCGTTCAATCCGACGAAATCGTCCGCCGCTTCAAGCGCGACGTGGCGTATCAAAAAATCGTCAACCTGATTGAAAGATTAGCCCATGAGTAAATTCTTCAAACGCCTGTTTGACATCATCGCCTCCGCCTCAGGACTGATTTTCCTCTCGCCCGTATTTTTGATTTTGATATACCTCATCCGCAAAAACTTGGGCGAACCCGTGTTCTTCACCCAAGAGCGGCCGGGCAAAGACGGCAAACCGTTCAAAATGATCAAGTTCCGCTCTATGCGCGATGCGGTCGACCAAGACGGCAACCCGCTGCCCGACAGCGAGCGGCTGACCCCTTTCGGCAAGAAACTGCGCGCGACGAGCTTGGACGAACTTCCTGAGCTTTGGAACGTTCTAAAAGGAGAGATGAGCCTGGTCGGCCCGCGTCCGCTGTTGATGAGCTACCTGCCGCTTTACAACGAATTTCAAAACCGACGCCACGAAATGAGGCCCGGCGTAACCGGTTGGGCGCAGGTCAACGGGCGCAACGCGCTTTCGTGGGACGAAAAGTTCGCACACGATATTTGGTATATCGACCATTACAGTTTTTGGCTGGATATGAAAATCCTGTTTCTGACAGTCAAAAAAGTCTTTATCAAAGAAGGTATTTCGGCTGAGGGAGAAGCCACCATGCCCTATTTCACAGGAAATGACACTGATGCGAAAAAATAACGTACTTATCCTTTCCGCGGGAAGGCGCGTTGAATTGGTACAGGATTTTCAAACCGAAGCGGCCAAGTTTTCAGACGACGTCAAGATTTTGACGACGGATTTGGTGCCGCGTATGTCCTCCGCCTGCCACGTTTCGGACGGTTCGTTTGAAGTGCCGCTGATTAGCGCTGATTCATATATCGACAGCATTTTCGATCTGGCGGTACGCGAAAACATCGGTTTAATCATCCCGACCATAGACACCGAACTGCAAAAGTTGGCAGACGAACGCGAACGCTTCGAAGCGGCAGGCATCCACATCGTCGTTTCCGACTCGGACTTCATCGCGCAATGCCGCGACAAACGGAAAACCGCCAGTTTGTTTGCCCGCTACGGCATACGCTCGCCCGAAATTTACGACCGCGAGAAGCTGGTTTTCCCTTGCTTCGCCAAACCCTACGACGGCAGCCGCGCCATCGGTGCCAAACGGATCGACACGCCAGCCTGCCTGACGCCTGAAATCGTGGACGACCCCAAGCTGATGTTCTGCGAGCTTATCGACATCGAAAACGAATTTTCCGAATTTACCGTCGATATGTATTACGACCATGAAGGTCGTCTGAAATGCGCCATCCCGCGAAAACGCTTGGAAGTGCGCTCCGGCGAAGTCAGCAAAGGCGTTACCCGCAAAAACAGCCTCTACCAAACGCTGCTGGAAAAAATGGCGGTATTGGAAGGCGCGCGCGGCTGCATTACGGCACAGTTCTTCTGCAACGAAGAGACCGGCGAATTCTACGGCGTGGAAATCAACCCCCGCTTCGGCGGCGGCTTCCCGCTGACGTATGCCGCAGGCGGCAATTATCCGGGCTGGCTGATGCACGAATACTTCCGCAACGAAGAAATCCCGTTTTCAGACGACTGGGAAAACAACCTCATCATGCTGCGCTACGATGCCAAGGTCTTGGTTCATGAAAACGATTAATCCCGAAACCGCCGTCATTGTCTTCGACTTGGACGATACGCTGTACTCGGAATACGAATACAAGCTCTCCGGCATCCGCGCGATCGTCAATACCGTTGCCACCCTGTATCCCGATTGGGATTCAGACGACCTATGGCGCAGTATCGACCCCGACGGTAAAGACTGGCTGGACAAGTTGTGCCGCCACTGCGGTTTCAACGAATCGGAAAAACAGGTTCTTCTGTGGCAATACCGGCTGCACCGCCCGACGCTGACGCCGTATGCCCCGCATGATTTCCTGTCCGAGCTGACCGCGCCCTTCGCCGCACGCGCACTGATTACCGACGGCAGAAGCCTGACCCAACGCTTGAAATTGGAAGCCTTGGGGCTGTATTCCCTGTTTGACGACATCCTCGTCTCCGAAGCCTGCGCTTCGGAAAAGCCCGACGGCAAACGCTTCCGCTATTTACAAGACAAATATGCCGAAAAGGCAGACTGCTTCATCTACATCGGCGACAACCTTTCCAAAGACTTCATCGCGCCGAACGCTTTGGGCTGGATCACCATAGGGCTGCATCCGTCCGAGCACAATATTCACCACCACTTACCCGAAAACTTTAACAAAGAACACCATCCCGATGCGTGGATCAGCTCCCTGCAGGATTTGGCGCAGCTGATTGCCCCTTCGGACTGTTCAACAAAATCACACATTAGCTGATAAAACAAAAAGGACTCTCACATGACAAAAATATTATTCATGGGACGTAAACGGCTTTCCGCCAACCTGCTCCGGCTCTTATCTTCACAAAACGGCATCGAAATCGTCGGCGTACTGACCGACAGCCACCTGCAAGGCTCACCGACGGCCGCCGCCGCCAAAGAATTGGGCTTGCCGCTCTACACTTTCGACACTGCCTTGGAAGCAATGAAAGAAGGTCGTCTGAAATACGACTTGGGCTTGTCCGTACTCTACTGGCGCAAACTGCGCGACGAATTCCTGACCGTCCCGCGCTTGGGTACGATCAACTTCCACCCGGCCCTGTTGCCCGAATACAAAGGCACAGGTGGCTACAACCTCGCCATCATGGACGAATTGTCCGAATGGGGCAGCACCGCCCACTACGTCGATGCCTCCATCGACACCGGCGAAATCATCGAAGTGGACCGCTTCCCCATTGATTCTTCTGTCGAAACCGCCCAATCGCTCGAACGCAAAACCATGCAGGCATTGGAGCCGTTCGCACAACGCATTATCGCCCGCGCCGTCGAAGCGCAAGCCAAACTGCCGACCACGCCCAACATCGGTGGTCGTTACGTCAGCCGCGACGAAATGGAAGCCATGAAGCAAATCCGCGACGGCGACGACGTCGAGAAAAAAATCCGCGCCTTCTGGTTCCCGCCTTACGACGGTGCATACGTCGAAATCGACGGTCAAAAATACACCTTAATCAACCGCCAACTGCTGGAAGAAGTCGCCCCCAAAGACTCCACCAGCCTTTTCGCAGGAAAAGCCAATGCTTAACACATCCCTTTCCCCGTGGCCGAGCTTCACCCAAGAAGAAGCCGATGCCGTTTCCAAAGTCCTGCTGTCCAACAAAGTTAATTACTGGACGGGCACCGAATGCCGCGAATTTGAAAAAGAATTCGCCGCCTTCGCCGGCACGCAATACGCCGTCGCCCTTTCCAACGGCACACTGGCACTCGATGTCGCGCTTAAAGCAATGGGCATCGGCGCAGGCGACGACGTCATCGTTACCTCGCGCACCTTCCTCGCCTCCGCTTCCTGCATCGTTACCGCAGGTGCAAACCCCGTGTTTGCCGATGTGGATTTGAACAGCCAAAACATCAGCGCGGAAACCATCAAAGCCGCGCTGACGCCGAATACCAAAGCCATCATCGTCGTCCACCTCGCCGGTATGCCCGCCGAAATGGACAGCATCATGGACTTGGCAAAAGAACATGATTTGTGGGTTATCGAAGACTGCGCCCAAGCGCACGGCGCGAAATACAAAGGCAAATCCGTCGGCTCCATCGGACACGTCGGCGCATGGTCGTTCTGTCAAGACAAAATCATGACCACCGGCGGCGAAGGCGGCATGGTCACCACCAACGACAAAGAGCTGTGGCGCAAAATGTGGTCGTACAAAGACCACGGCAAAAGCTATGACGCCGTGTACCACCGCGAACACGCCCCCGGCTTCCGCTGGCTGCACGAAAGCTTCGGCACCAACTGGCGCATGATGGAAATGCAGGCAGTCATCGGCCGCATCCAGCTCAAACGTATGCCCGAATGGACGGCACGCCGCCAAGCGCACGCCGCCAAACTGGCAGAAAGCTTGGGCAAGTTCGCCGGCATCCGCCTGATTGAAGTCGCCGACTACATCGAACACGCGCAATACAAGTTCTACGCCTTCGTCAAACCCGAACACCTCAAAGAAGGCTGGACGCGCGACCGCATCGTCAGCGAACTGAACGCGCGCAAAGTCCCCTGCTACCAAGGCAGCTGCTCCGAAGTCTATTTGGAAAAAGCCTTCGACAACACGCCGTGGCGGCCGAAAGAGCGGCTGAAAAACGCCATCCAACTGGGCGACACCAGCCTGATGTTCTTGGTACATCCGACACTGACCGACGACGAAATCGCGTTCTGCAAAGAACACATCGAAGCTGTGTTGGCAGAAGCCACAGCATAAAGTACAAACCGCCGCGCCCGTATCATCGGGACGGCGGCGGTTTACCGCTTCAGCCGAATAAAAAAGGGAACCGGCAAGCAGCCGACACATACGGAAAACCAATGCTCCGTAGCAACAAACGTCTTTTCAGACGACCTTTGCATGACCGGGGTCGTCTGAAACCCACCCACAACATTATTCAGAACATACCAAAATGAATTTGGAAACCCTGTTATCCCTGCCCCGCAACGTCAAGAAAACCTTCTTCGTCATCCACGACGTTTTGATGATTTTTATCGCCTTTTGGTTTGCGCAAAGCCTCCGAGTCCAATACTCCGACGAATGGGCAAGCATGGCGAACTGGCTTGCCTTCGGCTCGACCGCCTTTTTGACCATCGCCCTGTTTGTCAGACTGGGGCTGTACCGCGCCGTTACCCGCTTCGTCAGCACCCGCGTCCTGACCGCCGCCGCATTCGGCAGCCTGATTTCGGCAGTCTTGTTCTGCCTGACCACTCTGGTTTTCGAACGAAAACTGCACCTTGCCCTGCCCGTCGTTTATTTCTTGCTACTGGTCGTTTGCATCACCAGTTCGCGCATGATTCTGCGCGCCATCCTGACCGACCGCCACAAAAAACAAATGGTGCCCGTCATCATTTACGGCGCAGGACAATCCGGCCGCCAACTGCTGGAAGCCATCAAACAGGTCAACGAATATTCCGCCGTCGCCTTTGTGGACGACAACCCCAAAATCCGCCGCACCGTCATCTACGACCTGACCGTCTATGGCCCTGAAGACATCCAATCGCTCATCGACCGCTACGGTGTGGAAAAAATCCTGCTCGCCATCCCCAGCTCCACTCAGGAAGAACGCCGCCGCATCATCCAAAGCCTCGAAAAATACAAATGCGAAGTGCTGACCATTCCCGGCATGAAAGACTTGGTGGACGGCAAAATCAAAGTCAGCGCGCTGAAAAAAATCTCCGTCGTCGATTTGCTCGGCCGCGACCCCGTCGCCCCGCGCCCTGAACTCATGGGCGCGGACATTACCGGCAAAACCGTGATGGTGACAGGTGCGGGCGGTTCCATCGGCTCCGAACTCTGCCGCCAAATCCTGAAATGCCGCCCGTCCAAATTGCTGCTGTTCGAACTGTCCGAGTTCTCCCTGTACAGCATAGACAAAGAATTGCGCGAAACTCAGGCAGCCGCCGGCAGTCAAATCGAAGTCGCCCCCCTGCTCGGCTCCGTGCAAAACAAAGAACGCCTGATCAGCGTCATGACTGCATACGGCGTTGAAACCGTCTATCATGCCGCCGCCTACAAACACGTCCCCATGGTCGAGTTCAACACCGTCGAAGGCATACGCAACAACGTCTTCGGTACGCTATTGTGTGCGCAGGCCGCCGTCGAATCCGGCGTCAGCACCTTCGTGCTCATCTCCACCGACAAAGCCGTGCGCCCGACCAATACCATGGGTGCCAGCAAACGCATGGCGGAACTCTGCCTGCAGGCGCTCGCCGCCGAACCCGGCCAACAGACCCGCTTCTGCATGGTGCGTTTTGGCAACGTTTTAGGCTCCTCCGGCTCCGTCGTCCCCGTGTTTGAAAAACAAATCGCCGAAGGCGGCCCCATCACCCTGACCCACCAAGACATCACCCGCTACTTTATGACCATCCCCGAAGCCGCCCAACTCGTCATTCAAGCAGGCGCAATGGGCAAAGGCGGCGACGTATTCGTGTTGGATATGGGCGAATCTGTTAAAATCATTGACTTAGCCAAACAAATGATTACGCTTAGCGGCCTGAAATTGAAAGATGCCCAACATCCCGACGGCGATATCGAAATTAAAATTACAGGACTACGTCCGGGCGAAAAACTTTACGAAGAGTTGCTCATCGGAGACGAAGTGCAAAAAACCACTCATCCCCGAATTATGACCGCCAGCGAAGTAATGCTGCCATGGGCGCAATTAAATGACATAATTATGCGTATGGACTTAGCGTGCTCAAATTCAGACCAACAAACCCTGCGCGCCCTGCTGCTCGAAGCCCCCGCCGGCTTTAATCCCAAAGACGATATTTGCGATTTGGTTTGGCAGCAGACACATTAAATACCCGACCGACAAAGCAAAACATTCCACAAAAAGGTCGTCTGAAAGTTTTCAGACGACCCCGATAAGACTGACAAGGATACCGACATGAAAAAACAGCTTGCCCTCATCAGCCTGTCCCTGATGGCACTGACCGCCTGCAACAGCAGCACCGTCATTCCCGGCTCCACCATCAACACACGCAACAAAACCATCGTTTACGAAAACGGCGAAACCGTAGCAGACACCAAATTCGACAAGCGCGTCGCCATCTATCCGATCACCTTCGGCCTCGTTGAAAAAATGCGCAAACCGCCAGTGTTGTCACAAAACAACGGTGCGCTTGAGCGCAGCAAAGCCGCCTACCGCTACCACATCGGTAAAGGCGACGTATTGAACATCATGGTCTGGGCGCACACCGACCTCAATTCGCCCGTACAACAAAGCAACCCGCAAACCAACCAAGTCAGCCGAGGCGCATGGGTGGACGAAGGCGGCTACATCACCTATCCGCTGGTCGGCAAAATCCAAGCGCAAGGCAAAACCATAGACGAGCTGCAAAACATCCTGACAGGTCGTCTGAAACGCTATCTTAAAAATCCCCAAGTCGCCATCAACGTAACCGAATTCCGCTCGCAACGCGTATCCGTTTCCGGCGCCGTCGGACAAGCAGGACAACTGCCGATTACCAACGTCCCCATGACCATTCTCGATGCTGTCAACCAAGCGGGCGGCGTGGCGCAAAATGCCGACACCCACAACATCAAATGGACGCACAACGGCGTTGACCGCACCATCTCCCTGCAAAATATCATGCAGTACGGCGACATGTCGCAAAACCACCTCTTAAGCAACGGCGACATCGTTTACGTTCCGAACAACAGCAACAGCAAAGTGTACGTTATGGGCGAAGTCGGCCGACAAGCCACCCTGCCTATCGGCAACCACGGCCTGAACCTCACTCAAGCCTTGGGTGAAACCGGCGGCATGAACCAAGCCTTGGCAGACGCAACCGGCGTATTCGTCATCCGCCGAGCGCCCGAAGATGCGGCCAAACCTATCCACATTTACCAACTTAACCTGAAAGACGCGACCGCTTACGCCTTGGGCAGCGACTTCGACCTGCGTCCGAACGACGTTGTTTATGTGACTGCCGCCCCGGTTACCCGTTGGAACCGCGTAGTGTCGCAATTGACCAGCTTCGTCAGCAACGTCAACGCTATCGACAACACGTTCAAATAACCTGACGGCGCCTGACAGCACCTGCTGTCAGGCAAAACGGCGGGTTGGTTATTTATCGTCTGACAACATATAAACAAAACCTTTTCAGACCGACCAAATATCCGACCTCAAACCGTTTTATCATGATTTGACCCTACACAAGAAAAAAATACCGCTTCTCTTATGTTTCAAAATATTTTAGTAGTATGCATGGGAAATATCTGCCGCTCCCCGATAGCGGAGCGTATCTTGCAGAAAAAGCTGCCCGGACACCGTGTCAGTTCGGCCGGCATCAACGCATTGGCGGGAAAAGATGCCGACTTCCAAGCCATTAAAACCGCCCTTAAACACGGCGTAGTCGTTGCCGGACACACCGCCCGCCAACTGACCCCTGAAATGTGCAACGCAGCAGACCTGATTTTGGTGATGGAGCCGGCCCATATCTATATGGTTGCCGACATCCTGCCTTCCGCGCGCGGGAAAACCATCCTGCTCGCCCAATGGCTGCCCAAGAAAAACATACCCGACCCGTTCAAACAAAGCAGCGAAATGTTTGAAGCCGTATTCCAACAAATACAAAGCGCAGCCGAGACTTGGGCTGAAAAATTGAACGGACCAACCCCGGCATAACACTCACTTACGCCGGATTCAATCAATTAAATCCAAACAGAAAGCCTACTGATGTATAAACAATATCCGTCATCAGCATCCTCCAACAACGACGAAATCGATTTCGGCCAACAACTGCACAATCTGTGGCTGCACAAATCCAAAATCGCCACCGCACTGATTGCGGGCGGCTTGCTCGGTGCCGTTTTCAGCTTTGCGTCCACGCCTGTCTACCGCGCCGACGCCATGTTGGAAATCGAAACCAAACAAAACCAGATTCTGACTGAAATCAACAACATGCTTTCCAACGAGCCGGCGCCTTCCGAAGCCGAAATCGAATTGGTCCAATCCCGCATGGTCATAGGCAAAACCGTTGACGAGCTTCAGCTTGACCAAGAAGTCAAAGCCACCTATTTCCCGGTTTTCGGCAACATGATTCACAACCTCAGCGGCAACGACGATCCGATTTTGAAAATCGGTACATTTACCGTTTCCGAAGAATGGATCAACAAACTCTTCAAACTGACCGTCAAAGACAGCAAAAACTATATCCTGACGCTCCCGAACGGTACAGCCAAAGAAGGCCGCGTCGGCACTCCGCTGAAAATCAATAACGAAACCGTTCTGAAAGTCGACCAAATCCTTGCCGAAACAGATCAGGATTTCGAGTTGACCAAGTTTTCCAAGCTCAGCGCCATCGAAAACATCAAAAACCAACTCTCGGTCATCAGCAAAGGCAAAACCAGCCCCATCATCAACCTTGCCTACACCGATGTTGATCCGAAAAAAACCAGTGCCGTCCTCAACAGCATTGCCGACAACTACGTCGCACAAAACCGCGAACGCGACATTCAAGTCGCCTCCAGCGGCTTGGCGTTCATCAGCGAAGAATTACCTCGTCTGAAAGAAACCCTGCAAGAAGCAGAAAACAAACTCAATGCCTACCGCGAACGCGCCGGTTCGCTTGACATTCCGCTTGAGTCCAAAGGCGCGCTTGAAAGCCTGACCAGCATCGAAACCCAAATCACCCTGCTCAAAACCGAAGAAGCAGGTTTGGCGGAACTGTATACTCCGGAACACCCTTCCTATAAAGCCGTTTTGGACAAACTGGCGGTGCTCGAACGCGCCAAGAGCAAAATCAACCAGCAAATCGCCGGCCTGCCCAACACCCAACAGGAAGTCATCCGCCTGACCCGCGACGTAGAAACCAACCAAGCGACCTACGTCCAACTCTTGGCGAAACAACAAGAACTCAACATCATGAAAGCCAGTGCGCAAGGCAATGTCCGCGTCGTTGACCATGCCTACACGCCGGAACAACCGATCGCCCCGCGCAAAGCCGTCATTACCGCATTAAGCGCACTTGCCGCAGGCGCACTCGCCTCCATGTGGGTCATGCTGCAAGGCCGTATGCGCCGAGGCATCACGTCGTCTGAAGAGATTGAAAACCTCAATCTCGAAGTCGCCGCCCTCGTACCCTACTCCAAAACCCAGCAAAAACGCGACCTATTGAAACGCAAATTCAAATCCCTGACCGGCCGCTCCAATTATCTGCTGGCAAACGAGGATGCCTCCGACGTCGCCGTCGAAGCCATCCGCGCCCTGCGTACCAACATCTACTTCTCCATGCTGGATGCGCGCAACAATGTCCTCATGATTACCGGTGCGGCTCCGGAAGCGGGCAAATCCTTTATTTCCGCCAACCTCGCCACCGTAATGGCACAATCAGGCAAACGCGTATTGCTGATCGATACCGACATGCGTAAAGGCTATTTGGACCAACTGTTCAAACTGACGCCCGAATACGGCTTGGCAGACATCCTTTCCGGCCATGTCTCCCCTGCTAAAGCCGTCTGTGAAACGCGGATTGAAAACCTGCACCTCATCAGCAACGGCGGTTATCCTAAAAATCCGTCCGAGCTGCTGATGGACAGCCGCTTCACAGAATTGCTGGCAAACGCCCAAAAACGTTACGACTACGTGATTATCGACACCCCGCCTGTCCTCGCAGTGACCGACGCAACCATCGTCGGACAGCTGGCAGGTACGGTTCTGCTGGTCAGCCGCTACGGCAACACCACCACCAGAGAGCTTGAAATCAGTGCCGACCGTCTGCGTCAGAACAAGATCAATATCAAAGGCGTCATCCTGAACGGCATGAAGCGCGAAGCCAACAGTATGTATGACTACTACGCCTACCATTCTCCGCAGGATGGCAAGAAACCGGTTAAAAAAGAAGCGCCGGAAAACAAAGCTTAAAGCTGGAAACCAGCTATTTTCTGCCCAAAAGGTCGTCTGAAACGGAAAAATCAAGTTTCAGACGACCTTTTGTCATGCCTTTCAACAGATGCGATAAAAATCATCTTATTTGAGTTTAAGCAAGATATAGTGGATTAACTTTAAATCAGGACAAGGCGGCCGAAGCCGCAGACAGGACAGATAGTACGGAACCGATTCACTTGGTGCTTCAGCACCTTAGAGAATCGTTTTCTTTGAGCTAAGGCGAGGTAACGCCGTACTGATTTAAAGTTAATCCACTATATTGGCGTACCGATTTAAAGTTCGTCCCCCTAGATTCACTGTACAATACCCCATCCCTTCAATCTTCAGATTGTTGTAAACAAAAGACAGCCTCCTGTTTCCTTTACAATCCATTGAAACTGACACAACCTGCCAATCCACACCAAACCGACCGTACCCTCTGCCCATCGCCGCCTGCACCCGGTTGCCGTCCGAACCGATAAGAGTTTATCTTATTGTTTATATTTAAAATTTCCAACACATCCAAACCACCATATTTTTATTGGACTTCCATACCGCACAATATTAAGAGAAAATATAACTAACTGTATTTATTCCATTTACCGCCATTGCAAATAACTACCGATATTCTCGTCATATCATTAACAATAAATTACAGAAAACAGTATAATAACCAACCTAGTCCCTTTTCCCATTTCATCTTATGACTGCAGTACCCGACTCTTCCCGTACGCTCTCTGTCAAGCCGGCAAACAGAATGACCGCCGACACAGTCAGCCCTGCACTGCTGCCCCAACAAGCAGCAGGCAATCGGTACGCCGGTACTGCCTATCAAGTCAACAAAATCACCTACGCCTCCGGTCTGACACGCCTGGCAACAGCGCCTAAGCCGCAACCCAAACCTGTCGAGCTGACACCTGAAGAAGAATTCTCGCTATTGCAAAACAGCGAGCAGCAAGGCATTTCGACCGAACACCACTTATCTGCCTATACCCGCCTGGCCGAAGCAGGAATGCCGGAAGCGCAGCACGTCCTGATGCGCTTTTACCAAGAGCGCAACGAACCCCAAATGTACCACTGGGCGCAGCTTGCCTCAGCGCAAAACTCCGCCGAAGCCCAATACTGCCTTGCCTACCGCCACAGCCTGAAGCCTGATTTTGAAAGCGCAATCAAGTTGTACCGACAAGCGGCGGAACAAGGATTTGCCCCTGCACATTGGCAATTGGGAAAAATGTACTACCGCGGTATCGGCATGAAAGCCGACCCAGCCCAAGCCGAAATCCATTTACGGCAGGCAGCGGAAGCAGGGTTTATCGCCGCACAAGTTATGTTGGGCGACTTGCTTGCCGCGCAAAATCAGGCGGAATCCATGACCTGGTATCGGAAAGCCGCCGCAAAAGGCAGCGGGGACGCCGCCGCCGCTTTGGCGCAGCACAGCCTGACAGGCAAACTGACCGGACGCGACCCGCTCCAAGCCATGCGCCACACCCGTTTCGCCGCAGACCGACGCCATCCGGAGGCCTTGCGCATTATGGGCGACCTCTACCGCTACGGACTCGGTGTCAAAGCCGACCCGCACGCAGCGCACGACTATTACCACCGTGCCGCAACACTCGGCTGCGCCACCGCCATCCAAAAGCTGCTCAGCGATGCCGCGCTGCACAACCCCCAACAGTATGAACAAATCCGGGAAGCCGCCCTGTTCTTCCAAAAAACAGAACAAACCTTCCGCAATGCCGAAGCATGCCATTACGGCATAGGGACGGCGGTGGATTACGACCGCGCCAGAAAACTTTATCTGGAAGCCGCCGAATTCCATCACAAAAATGCCGCCGCCGCATTGGGCAAATTGTATTATTACGGACAAGGCGTTGAAGCCGATTTCCAATCTGCCGCCCACTGGTTTGAAATCGCGGCAGAACAAGGCCATACCGAGGCGCAATACTATCTGGCACGACTCTATTATCACGGGCAAGGCGTCTCCAGCCATATTCCCACTGCCTGCCGCTGGTTGCAGGCAGCCATCAGCGGCTGTTACGGAAATCCCGATACCTTGCGTCCCCTGTTGGCAAAATGGCAGAAGGAAGCAAGCCATTAAACCTGACGGCATCCCGCTATAAAATCCAAACTTATATAGTGAATTAAATTTAAATCAGGACAAGGCGA